>CAZJXU010000349.1:0-4878 GCA_964550095.1 uncultured Spirochaetales bacterium
CGCGCGCGGCGTTTCCAGCGGGCGCGATCACACTGCAGCGCTCGCGCGCCTGTCCCGTGCGCGGCTGCGGGAGTTCAGGGCTGTCGGCATTACGGGGGCAGTGCTGAAAGGGCGCTCGCCCAGTTGCGGCGTGGGCAGCGCCGTGCTCGCGGCGGGCGGCGGCCGGCGCAAAACCGCTTCCGGCATTTTCGCCGGCGCCTTGCAGGCGCAGTGGCCCGAGCTGCCGCTGCTGGAAGAGGGGGCGGATGCCTGCGCGCGGCGGCGCTTCCTGGAGCGCGTGTTCGCAGCCGCCCGCCTGCAGGCGCTTTGCGAATCGGGGCCGGACCAGGACGCGCTGCGGGCCTTTCACGCCCGGCAGCGCTGGCTGTTATACGTGCATGCGCCGCGCGCATGGCGTCAACTGAACGCGCTGGTGGAAGGCGCGGCGAATCGCCCGGGCGCCGCCCGGCTGCGCGCTTACGCAAAGGGGTACAACGAAGCGCTCGCCCGTCCTCCTTCGCGCGGTCGCGCGCGGCGTGCGCTGCGCTCGCTCGAAAGCGCGCTGTGTCCGCAGTTCGGTGCGGCTGCGCGCCGCGAAGTCGAGCACGCCCTGGACGCTTTTGATGCTGCAGAAGGCGTGCGCTGCGCGCCCGGCGCGCTGCTGAAATTGATGCGCAGTCACGCACAGAAGGTCGGCGCGTTGGCCGTCCGGCAGAGCGTGCTTTCTCCATTCCCCGATGCGCTCTGGGAGTTTGTCGGAGATGCAGGCTGAGGCGGCGGCATGCGGCACGGACGCAGGGCTTGCGCACTTCAGCCTTGCTGTTGGACCGTGGCGGCCGTGCGGACTGCACGGGGTTGCGTGGGCGTTTAAGGCCCGTGCTATGGTGGCCGCCGATTCCGCGCCGCCGCGCCGCAGGCCCGCAGCGCCGCGGATGCTTTGCACACGGCCCGCAGGCGTTACGCCTACGCCGCGGACGCCAAGGAGACGCCATGCCCCTGGACCCCGCTTTGAAGCCGCTGCTCGATGTCCTGGCGGAAAACCCGATGCAATTTGAAAAGATGACGCCGCAGCAGGCGCGCGAGACCTTCGATCAGACCGGCGCGATGTTGCCGGCGCCTCCGCACGTGGATTTGCCCTCGGTGGAGGATCGCGCCATCCCCGGGCCCGGCGGCGACATCCCGCTGCGCATCTACCGCGCGCGCGCCGAAGGCGCCCTGCCCACCCTGGTGTATTTCCACGGCGGCGGCTGGGTGGTCGGGGGGCTCGATTCGCACGATGCGAGCTGTCGCGGGCTCGCCGCGGGCGCCGATTGCATGGTGGTCTCCGTCGATTACCGGCTGGCTCCCGAGCATCCCTACCCGGCGCCCTTTGACGATTGCTACCAGGCGCTGTGCTGGGTCGCTTCCCATGCGGACGAAATCGGGGCCGACCCGGCCCGCATCGCGGTGGGCGGAGACAGCGCCGGCGGCAACCTGGCTGCGGCCGCGGCGCTAAAGGCGCGCGCGGAAAACACCCCGCCCCTGGTGTTCCAGTTGCTGATCTACCCGGTGACCGATGCGGACTTCACGCGGGCTTCGTACCGGGAAAACGGCGAGGGCTACTTTTTGACCACCGTCGCCATGCAGTGGTTCTGGGGGCACTACGCGCCGGAAGACGCACGGCGCCGGGAGCCTTACTGCGCGCCGCTGGCGGCGCGGGACCTTTCCGGCCTGCCCCCTGCACTGGTGCAGACTGCGGAGTTCGACCCGCTGCGCGATGAAGGCGAAGCCTACGCCCAGCGCATGAAAGATGCAGGCGCGCAGGTCACCCTGACCCGCTACGACGGCCTGATCCACGGCTACTTCATGATGACGGAGATCGCGCCCGCCGCGGCAGCGGCGCAGCAGGAAGCCGTGCAGGCGCTGCGCAAGGCATTCGCCCTCACATAACGATCGGGGCGACGGGCGCGGCGAGTGAAGGAGCGTGCGACGGGTGCGACGTGTCGTGCACCAATGGCGCTCGACGGGTGATAGCGGCGTGGCGGGGCAACGGGTGCGGCAGCGCGGCGGGCGGCGCGTGAAGGAGCGGGTGCCGGGCGCGGCGTGTTGACGACGGGTGCGCCGGGCCATGCGACAGGATGCATCGATTCGAAAGCATCCCCGCACGGCCCCCCGCGCCGCTCAGCGGAACAGGTCCGATACGCTGGAGCCTTCGTTGATGGAGCGTATCGCCTGCGCAAAGAGTCCGGAGACGGATTCGATGTGCAGCTTGTCGATGCGCTTTTCCGGGGCGACCGGCAGGGTGTCGGATACGATCAGGCTGGTGAGCGGGGAGGCCGCGATGTTTTCGGCGGCCTTGCCCGAGAGCACCGGGTGCACGCAGGCGGCCTCCACCGAGAGGGCGCCCCGCGCCAGCACGAAGCGGGTGGCCTCCAGCAGCGTTCCGCCGCTGGCGATTTCATCGTCCACGATCAGCGCGTGCTTGCCTTCCACGTCTCCGATCAGGTTGGTGGCCTGGGCGTTGTCGTCGTCGCTGTCGCGGCGCTTGTCGATCACCGCGATGGGCAGGTTGAGCCGGTTCGCGTAGGCGCCGATTTCCTTGCTCTCGCCCACGTCGCCTGCGACCAGCACGTGGCCCGAGAGGTCGCGGTTGGCGACCAGGTAGTCACAGAGAATGGGCGCAGCCTGTAGCTGGTCGGCGGGGATGCTGAAAAAGCCCTGCACCTGCGGCGAGTGCAGGTCCATGGTCAGCACCCGGTCGGCGCCCGCGGTCTGAATCAGGTCGGCCACCAGGCGCGCGGTGATGGAGATGCGCGGCTTGTCCTTTTTGTCGGAGCGCGCGTAGGGGAAGTAGGGCAGCACGGCGGTGATGCGCGCGGCGGAGGCGTGCTTCAGCGCGTGCAGGGTGATCAGCAACTCGATGATGCCGTCGGAGACCGGCGAGCAGGAGGGCTGCACCACGAACACGTCCGCCTCGCGCACGTTCTGCTCGATTTGCACCATCATGTTTTCGTTGGAAAAGCGCACGAGGCGGGTGGGGCAGAGCGGTATGTGCAGGTGCGCAGCGATGCGCCGCGCCAGCTCGGGGTGGGCGCTGCCGCCGATGATCTGGATGGAGCCGTACATGTGTGGGGTTCCTCGCTCGCCGAAGCACGGGGCCGCCGGGCGTGAGTCCGTATCGTATCGCATCCTGCGATGCGCCGCCGGGCGCGCACCAGGCCGGTAGTCAGCCGCGCTTGACGATCTTCTTCCAGGTGTCCCGCAGCGTAACGATGCGGTTGATGCGCAGCGCGTCCGCCCGGCTCTCCGGGTCGATGCAAAAATACCCCTGCCGCTCGAACTGGAAGCGCGCGCCGGCGGGCAGCTCCGCCACCGAGGGTTCGACGCGGGCGTCGCGCAGCAGATGCAGGCTGTCTTCCCGCAGCGGCGGCAGCGGCGGCAGCTGCGGGTCGTCTGCGTCCGGCGCCTGCGGGTTCTCCTCCTGGAAGAGCGGCTCGAAAAAACGCACCTCCGCCGGCAGGGCGCTCAAAGCGGACACCCAGTGCAGCGTGCCGCGCACCCGGCGCCCGTCCGGCGCCGCGCCGCCCCGGCTTTCCGGGTCGTAAGTGCAGCGCAGCGCCACCACCTCGCCCGCCTCGTCCTTTTCCACGCCGGTGCAGCGCACCAGGTAGGCGCCGCGCAGGCGCACCTCGGCGCCGGGCGAGAGCCGGAAAAACTTCTTCGGCGGCGCCTCCATGAAGTCATCCCGCTCGATGTACAGCTCGCGGCTGAAGGGAACCCGCCGCACGCCCGCCGCTGCATCCTCCGGGTTGTTGGCGAGTTCCAGCGTTTCTCCGGCGCCCTCCGGGTAGTTCTCGATGACCAGGCGCAGCGGATTCAGCACGCCCAGTTTGCGCGGCGCGCTTTGGTTCAGCTCGTCCCGCACTTCGAACTCGAGCCGCGCCATTTCGGTGACCGCTTCTTCGCGCCTCGTCACGCCGACGCCCTCGCACAGGGCGCGGATCGCCTGCGGCGGCACGCCGCGCCGGCGCAAGCCGGAGAGGGTGGGCATGCGCGGGTCGTCCCAGCCCTGCACGCGCCCGGCTTCGACAAGCTGTCGCAGCACGCGCTTGGAAAGGACCGTGTGGGTGAGACGCAGCGGATTGAACTCAATTTGTCGGGGGCGCGGCGCGGGGCATTCGACTGCATCCAGGATCCAGTCGTACAGCGGTCGGTGGTCGATGAACTCCATGGTGCAAAGCGAATGCGTGATGCCCTCGATGGCGTCGGAAAGACAGTGCGCGAAATCGTAGAGCGGGTAGATCGGCCAGGCGTCGCCCGTGCGGTGGTGCGCCTCAGCGACGATGCGGTACAGCGGCGGGTCGCGCATGGTCAGCACGGAAGAGCCCATGTCGATTTTGGCGCGCAGGGTGCGGCTGCCGGGAGCGAACTCGCCCGCGCGCATGCCCTCGAAGAGTTCGCGGTTCTCTGCGGGTTCGCGCCCGCGAAAGGGGCTTTCGCTGCCAGCCTCGGTGAGCGTACCGCGCCTTGCCAGGATTTCTTCGGAAGAAAGGTCGCAGACGAAGGCATGGCCGCCGTCGATCATCTGCAGCGCGTACTGGTACAGGCGATCAAAGTGGTCGGAAGCGAAGTAGAGGTGCTCGCCCCAGTCGTAACCCAGCCAGCGGAGGTCGGCCTGTTGCGCTTCCACGAACTCGCTGCTCTCGGCGGCGGGGTTGGTGTCGTCGAAGCGCAGGTGGCAGCGGCCGCCGAATTCTTCGGCGATGCCGAAGTTCAGGCAAATCGACTTGGCGTGGCCGATGTGCAGGTAGCCGTTCGGCTCCGGCGGCCAGCGCGTGACCACGCCGGCATAGCGCCCGCTTGAAAGGTCTTCGCGGATGTGCTGACGGATGAAATCCGACGGCGCCGCCTGGTCCGGTT
>CAZJXU010000350.1:0-2496 GCA_964550095.1 uncultured Spirochaetales bacterium
CAGGAACTCGTCATACTCGGCGTCCAGCCAGCCTCCCGAGAGGCGCAGCAGCAGGTCCGACACCGGCACGAAGTTCATTTCCAGCTCCACGCCCTGCAAAGTCGCTTCCGCCGCGTTGTTCACCACGGTCTCGGTGGCGGCGCCGAACTGGTAAATCTCGTTCTCGTGCTTGTCCTGATACTCCGCGCGGAAGTAGGTCAGGTTCACCTGCAGGCGGCTATCCCACCATTCCGACTTCATGCCGAATTCGTAGCTGTCCACCGTCTCGGGGTTGTAGGGCCCCATGGAGCTGGGCGTGGTGGCGCGCCCGTTCCAGCCGCCCGAGCGGAAGCCCCGGGACCAGGAGAGATAGACCATCACGTCCTCCGCCAGGCGGTGGTCGATGGAGACGCGCGGCGTGAACTCGTTCCAGTCTTCCTTGCCGTCCGAATCGTTGCACACCAGCGCGGCCTCGCGCGCCGCCTTGATCTCCGCCACGGTGCGGGTATCCGCAGGCGTGGCTGTTTTATACGCCTGAATCGCCTGATCGGAGGTATGCGCCTGCGCCGCAGCGTCTGCCGCTGCACGCTGCGTGGCGGAGAGGTTGCCGCAGCCCCAGGCGCCTGCCGGCAACAGGCCGCTGGTGTCCCCGGAAGCCCGCTGGAAGATGAAGAACTCTTTCTGTTCCGTGGTCCAGCGCCCGCCGATCGTGAGACGGGTGCTTTCCAGAATGTCCCAGTAGGTCTCGCCGAACACGGCGAATGCCTGCAGCTTCTGGCCGGCTTCTCCGTCGGGAGTCGGCGACGCTCCATCCTCCCGGTTACCTGCAAGTTGGCCGAAAGTAAAGACCGACTGGGTGATGAAGTAATCCGACTCCACGAAGTACAGGCCGGCGACGAAGTTGAACCTCCCCGCGCGCTCGGACTGCAGGCGCAGCTCGCTGCTGAACTGATCGAAGACCTGAGGGCGATACGGGTTGAACATGTGCACCGGCGTACCGAGATTGTCCTGGTCCAGAACTTCATCGGATTCCTTGTACGAAGTAACAGAGGTCAGCGTGTAATCGCCGATATCGTAGTTCCATTCCAGGCCGATGCCCTTCTGGTCGATGTGATTCTCAAAGCGACGCGCCGCAACCGAATACTTGTAGCCGTTGCTTTCACCGAGTTCCCAGCCGTAGCGTGCGCAGGCCAGCTCGGGTTCCATGAGATTCGCGGGATTCGCACGGGCGATCGCAGCGCCAAACACATCGCAGAAGTTGCCCCCCGCTCCCAGAGCAGAACCGATGGCAGCGCCGACAGCGGCGCCACCAGCTTGCAGGATAGTCTGGCCGGCTGCAATCCCCGCGATAGTGTCCGTGAGTATTTGATCGTTGATCTCATCCCACTGCTCACGGGTCAAATTGGCCCTCGTCATGTTCACCGGTGTTGCGAGCGTGGAGTCGTCGTCGATATATTCCACGGTGAGCATCGCATCGAAGTCTTCATTCGGCTGCCAGAGCAGGCTGGCATAGAGGTTCCAGGTTTTCTCGCCCTCGATCTCATCTCCCGTGGGGGTGATTGCTCCGGTCATGAGATCGACATCGGCGTGTTCCTGGAAACCGTCGCCCCGGTCCAGGAAGGTCGCCAGCTTGAAACTCAGCGTCTCGCTGAAAGGCATGTTCAGCACCGCGCGGAAATCGGTTTCATCGTAGGAGCCGTAGCGGTACTGGGTTTTCAGCTCCGGCTCGCCCGTGGGGCGGGAGCGGCGCACATTCACCACGCCGCCCACCGTGTTGCGGCCGAACAGGCTGCCCTGCGGCCCGCGCAGAATTTCGATGGATTCCAGATCGAAGGTGTCGATCAGGGCGCCGGTGTTGTTTACCAAAGCTACGCCGTCCACCACCACGCCCACCGCGGGGTCGAAGCTCTTTTCCAGGTCGCCGAAGACGATGCCGCGAATGCCGGCGAGGATGGCGTTGCCCGCGTAGGGCTGCCGGGTCAGCAACACGTTCGGCGCGTACTTGGCAAACTCGCTGAGATCGTTGCCATAGACGCCTTCAATCGCCTCGGCGTCAAAGGCTGTGATGGAGAGCGGGACGTCCTGCAGCGCCTCTTCGCGCTTCCTGGCGGTGACGACGATCTCTTCCAGGTCGAAGCCTTCGCGCTCTTCCTCCTGTGACAAGGCGGAGGCCGCAGGCAGCAGCATCAGGCAGGCGAGCAGCAGGGCCGCAGCCGACCCGGCGGCGCTTCGCTCGGTAGCCGCTGCGTAACGCGAAGTTGAGGTGGACGAAATGTTTCGTTCGCTCATGGTGGACTCCTGTGCGCGCAGGCGCTGCGCTTGCTCGGTGTTGTCACACACCCCCTTCCCCTGTTGCCCGGTTGTTAAATGCATCGCCGCTCCCCTTTGCCGCCATGGCCGGGGCGACCACGGCGCTGCGCCGATGCGACAGGCAGGGGCAAGGCTACCACAGCCGGGGCGGGTTTCGGCGAAAAAATGCTCGCCCTCCACCGCCGGGCCGGGGTGCCAGCGCGGGGG
>CAZJXU010000351.1:0-3039 GCA_964550095.1 uncultured Spirochaetales bacterium
GCCGGCGCCGCTCCGGCCGTCAGCAGCAACTCGTAAAGCGCCAGCGCGCGTCGCACGCCGCCGTTCACCGCCCGCGTGGAAAATGTCGCCCCGGAAATGCCGTGCACCTCGCTCGCCTGCGTCGTGAGCGCGCCCGGCAGCCACCCGTTGAATTGCTGCAGCCAGCGCTCGGTGGGAAGGTAGTCGTGCGGCTCGTAAAAGGCCAGGATGCGGGTTTGCAGCACCCGGCCGTCCGGACTCAGCACCACCATGAACGCTTCGGGCAGGGTGCGCACGTTGTGAACGTCGATCAGGGCGTAGCCGAGCACCTGCCCGCCCTGCATGCCGACGTGCCAGGTGACGATGCGGCTCTCCAGCCGGGACTGCGCCCGCGCCTCCACCGCGCGCGCTTCGCTTTCGCCGAGCAGCACGGTGCGGCGCTCGATGCGCTCCGCATCCGGGAAGGCCTGTTGCAACGCCTCGCGCTGGGAGGCGAACACCTCCGCCCGGGCGGGCGCCGCCGGCCAGGCCGCAAAGAGCAGCGTTGCCAGGAGCAGTGCGGTCGCCGGCAGTAGCGCGGTCGTGTGCACGGCGCCGGTGTTGCAATGCATCGCGGCGCCCGCCTCCACCACCGCCGCCGGGCGCACGCGGCGGGCAAGCGCGCGAGCTTTGCGCGGCGCGGAAGCCGCGTGCACGGCGCGGGCCTTGCAACGCGCCCTGCCGCCCGCCGCCGACGTCGTCGCCGGGCCCGGCGCCTTGCCGGACGAAGCCGCTCGCCGCCCGGCAAGGCGCGCGCTAAAACGCAAAGCCGACGCCCAGCGAGATCTCATTCGGCAGCTCTCCTTCCTCCGGATCCAGGTCCCGGTACTCCGCCTTGAACGAAACATTCGGGTGAGGATAGTAGTGCACGCCGGCGGTGAACACCCGGTACTCGCGGGCCGCGTTTCGTACATAGCCCGAGGGAACCTTGGCCTGCGTGTCCACCTGTTCGAAGCGCAGGAAGGGCTCCAGCGCGTGTTCGCGGTTGCCGGAAAGGCCCGGCAGGATGTCGTAGGCGAACTCGATGTAGGCGCCCTGCATTTCTTCCGCGATGGCGTAGCTCGTCGAAAACCCATCAACGGGGTTCATCTCGTTTGCGGCCACATCCGCGAGCGTCGTTTTGCCGAAAGCCGCGTTCACTTCCTCCGCCTTGCTGAGCTTGCTCCGGACGAAGAGCGCGCGTGCGTGAAAGGGTCCGCGCCGGTATTCCAGGTGCGCCTCGCCCATCGTGAGCCGCGCATCGATCCCGGACAAATCGATGCCGTTGGTTTCCCGGTCCTGGTCCATCTCGCCGCTGTACAGCGCCCCGCCGACCAGCAGGCCGGGCAATGCCTGCGGCCGGAAATCTCCCCGCAGCACCAGGGCCAGGTCGTTCGCCAGCGCGCGGTTGCCCTTCTGCCGGCTGCCGCGGATGCCGGAGTCGCTGAAGCGGCTGCCGTTTTGCCCCGTCATTAAGTACACGCGGTAATCGAAACTCTCGCCCAGCGCGCCGAAGATGCCGATGCCCGGGTTGCGCCAGGTGCTCGGGATGATCTTTTTCTCGCTCTCCGGTCTGGCTACGCCGTAGTAGAAGGGCGGCTCGTGCACTTCGTTGATGAAGCCCATGGGCGTGAGCAGCAGCCCTGCGCGAAAGTTGAACTGATCGGTAAAAAACATGTCGATGGCGGCCAGCTCGATGGAGGCGCTGCCGCCGCCCGCGTCGTTGCTCACGTTGCCGGTCGTGCCGTGTTCGAACTCGATCTCCGAGTTGAACAGCACCCGCTCGTTGAACTTGTAGCCGAGGTAGATCACGCCGCGCAGCGCGTCCGCCCTGTCGTCTTCGCCCGCGTCCTTTGCGGTGTAGTTGACTTCGCCGTAGCCGCCCAGCGAAACGCCGCGGCCGACGCCGTACACCTTGGAGGCCGCGGGGCCGAGACCGTAGGCGCTTTTCAGCTGCGGCTCTTCAGGGACGGCGACCTCGGTGCGCA
Organism: uncultured Spirochaetales bacterium; assembly: GCA_964550095.1. Classification (GTDB taxonomy): domain Bacteria; phylum Myxococcota_A; class UBA9160; order UBA9160; family UBA6930; genus JAHRAN01. The sequence goes on from CAZJXU010000351.1 coordinate 1,986, forward strand.
GCCGGCCGAGCTCGTCGGCCAGCACGCGCACCTGTTCTTCGAGCGCCTCGATGCGTTCGTCCCGGCTCGTTGTCGCATCGCCATGCGCGCCCGGCCGGTCGCGTTCGCCCAGCGCGCCCTGTTTGTTGTGCTCGCCGTGTTTACTGTGTTCGCCCTGCCGGCCCGGTTCGCTTTGTTCGCCGCGCCGGCCCGGCCCCTCGTGCGCGTCGGCAAGGGCGGGCAGAGCGGGCATGGACAGCGCCAGGCACAGGCCGAGCAGCAACGCGCCGACGCGCCCGGCCTGGACGAGGCGGACCGCTCGGGGCGACCGGGTCCGCTGCGCGCCGGCGGAGCGGGGACAGGGCAGGTGGAGGAGGGGATCGGGCATGGGGGGCTCACTTGGGGGTGTTGTGCATCCGGGACGCCGGGCCGGAGCCTCAATTGATAATGGATTTCAATATCAATTTCAAGGGAATCAGGTCAATTTTCAGGAGATTCTTGGGGTGATTTGAAGAGATTTTGGAGAATCTCGGGAAAATTAATGGGCATGAGATGGCTCAAAATGAAGTAAATTGGGATTTATCAGCGATTAGCGAAGTTTTTCGCCTGGTCGGGGATTCCCTCGGCCCGAAAGGTGCGCGCCGCACGACCGCCGGGCCGGGCCTCGGTATGCGTCCGGACACATCCTGGACGCCGGAGCGCCCGGCGCGGACCACCCGCTACGCTCCCGGCAATGGCTCACCTGGTTGCGCTTTCCACCATCGACACGCACCCGCATGCGACCGAACTGGCGCGGGCCTTGTTGGACGCGCGCCTGGCGGCCTGCGTGAACATCGTCGGGCCGATCACCTCGCTCTACCGCTGGCAGGGCGCCGTGCAGCAGGACCCGGAATACCTGCTCGTGATCAAGACCACGGCAGAGCAGCAGGAGGCCCTGCAGGCGAAGCTGCTGGAGCTGCACCCCTACGAGACGCCCGAGTTCCTGGTGCTGGAAGTGAAGTCGGGCGCGCCGCCTTACCTGGACTGGATCAGCGCATCCGTCGGCGCCCGCTGAATTTCCGGCGCGCCGGGCGCA
>CAZJXU010000352.1:0-2524 GCA_964550095.1 uncultured Spirochaetales bacterium
TGTATGCGTCCAAACACATGCTGGACGGGCGGGCGCCTGCGGCTGCGGTATGATGGGGGCCGGTCCTTGCCGGGGCTGCCTTGCCGGAGCCGGGCCCGGGGGCGGGCGGGTTCAAGCCGCCGCCCGCGCCGCCGAGCCTGCCCGAACAGGAACCACAGGCCCATCACAAAAGCACCACAAGCATCACCAAGCGCACACGCGCCACAGGGGGGCAACGTCATGAAGCGTTTCATTCCGCACGAAGAGCTGGCCCGGGACAGCCGGTTCATCCGCCAGGACAACAACGTCACCACGGTGCTCGCCACCTTGCCCGACGAAGTGGACAAGGTGGTGGAGGTGTTCGAGAAGCTCGCGCCGATGATTCGCGATTCGGTGCAGGGCACCGCCTCGCAGGAAATGTACGACCGCTTCGGGCCGGGCTTCGTGCTGCTCGCGTTCAACGAGCCGGTCCGGGCCGGGGCGCCCGGCGTCGAGTCCCGCCTGAAGCAGCGCGTACACGCCATCTTTGTCGGCGAGATGCAGGCGCTGGAAGGCGCGGGGCGCTCGCTGTGGGACTTCCCGGAAGCGCCCTGGGAGTTCAAGATGAACATGGCGCGCCAGTGCTGGGACGAAACGCGCCACGTGCAGATCTACGAAAAGCTGATGGACCACGTGGGCGTGAAGGCCGGCGATTACCCGGAGAGCACCTTCCTCTTCGAGTGCGCCTGCAGCGACGACCCGGCCATGCGCGTGGCCGGCGTCAACCGCGGCCTCGAAGGCCTGGCCTGCGACGTGTTTCGCGACCTGATCCGCTATGCCGACGATATCGGCGACGAGGTGATGAAGCAGGCCGTTGACTACGTGCTGGCCGATGAGCTGACCCACGTGCGCTTCGGCAGCGAATGGGTGCGGGAGTTCACCAAGGGCGACCCGGAGCACTTCGAGCGCACCCAGGAATTCCGGCGCCAGGTGGACAGGCAGTTCAGCTTCGGCGGCTCGCGCTCGGACCGCCCCGACGCGGCGATCCGCATCGCCTGGGAAGACCGGCTCGAGGCCGGCTTCACCGAGGACGAATTGAAGGAACTCGCGGATATTTCCGGCGAAGGTCCCTCGCAAAAGACCATGCTGGAGGCCGGCCGCATCCTGTGCGAGCGCTACGAGCAGGGCGCCTACGCCAACCTGGGCGCCACCGGATGAGCGACGAAAAGACGCGCCTGTACCCGGGGGCCCGCCAGGACGAACGCACCGAGTTCGCTCCGTATTCGGCCTTCGACATTCCGGCCGACCTGCGCCGCCTGCACGGCCGCTACGACGTGGAGACCACGGCGCTGCGCGTGCGCAACTTTCGCTACGCGCAGGAGTGGATGATGATGATCATGGGCGGCTGGATGGCCACCATTCCCGAGCTGCCGGCCAAGACGGGGCTTGGCAAGCTGGTCTGGGAAGATGCCCAGAGCGCCGACCAGTTCGGCAATCGCCTGCCCGAGCTGCGCTGCGGCCGCCGCTCGGCGGAGAGTTCCTCGCCTGCCAACGAGGGCTTCGCCGCTTTCGTCCAGGAGGTCGCAGGCCCCGAGCGCCCCGACCTCACCATCGAAAAGCTGGCGGGCATGTTCGACGTGATGAAGCCGCACCTGCTGCGGGTTTACGAGCGCATGCAGCGCGAGACCGACCAGATCTGCGATGCGCCGACCATCGAGATACTGGACGACGTGCTGCGCCGCCTGCGCCGCCACCTGGCCTGGGGACAGGAGGTGCTGGATCGCCTGTGCGACACGGACGGCAAGCGCGAACGCAGGCGTCGGCGCGCCGCCGAGTTGCGCGAGCAACTGGAAAAGTGCGGCGGCGTTACCGGCGAGATCGCGGACGAATATCCCGGACCGCACTGAAGCCGCGGGACGCACACAGCGCGCACCGTCTTTTTGCATACGCCCGGCTCTTGCGGTTCGCCCGGCGCCTGCCCGACCTCCGCGCCGCTCTCGCAAGCGCCGCGCCCGCGCCTCACTCGAAGATCGCCGGGTCGAGGTCCACGCCCACCGGCGCGTGGTCGGAGCCCATGACATCCGCCTGGATGAAGGCGCCGCGCACGTAGCGCATGGCGGCCTGTGAAGCGAGCACGTAGTCGATCCGCCAGCCGACGTTGCGCCCGCGCGCGCCGCCGCGCTGACTCCACCACGAGTAGTGCCCGGGTCCCGCTTCGAAGGCGCGAAAGGTGTCCGTCCAGCCCGCCTGCAGCAGGCGGCTCATGACGCGGCGCTCTTCGGGCAGAAAGCCGCTGGTTTTTTCATTCGCCTTCGGGCGCGCCAAATCTATATGGGTGTGGGCGGTGTTGAAGTCGCCCATCACCAGCACCCGCAGGCCGCCCCGGCGCAGCGCATCCAGGCGCTTGAAGAGCGCCCGGTAAAAACTCAGCTTGTAGGGCACGCGGCTGTTGTCACGCGCCTTGCCGTTGCCGTTGGGAAAGTACGCGTTGGCGACCAGCAGCTTGCCGAAGCGCGCAAGCTGCAAGCGCCCCTCCCGGTCGAATGCAGCCTTGCCGAGCGAGACA
>CAZJXU010000353.1:0-3016 GCA_964550095.1 uncultured Spirochaetales bacterium
CTTTCCACCCACCCCGCCCACCGACGGGCCGTGCAGCAACGGAGCAACACAACGTGGCCGAATACGAAATTCCGAAAGACCTGCGCTATTCCAAAGACGACGAGTGGGTGCGGCAGGAAGGCGAGCGCTGCGTGATCGGCATCAGCGATTACGCCCAGCAGCAGCTCGGCGACATCGTCTTCGTGGAGCTGCCCGCTCCGGGCGCCGTCATTGAAAAGGGCGCCTCCTGCGGCGTGGTGGAATCGGTCAAGGCCGTGGCGGACCTGTACGCGCCGCTCTCCGGCACCGTAACTGCAGTGAACGAGGCGCTGGGCGAAGCGCCCGAAAAGGTGAACGAAGACTGCTACGGCGAGGGCTGGATGCTGGCGCTGACGCCCGGCGATGCGAGCGAGCTGGAAGCGCTGCTCGATGCCGAGGCCTACACCCGTTACCTGGCCGAGCGCGGCTGAAGCCGCTCCGCCCGAGGTTCCCCTGCGTTACCTGCCCCACACCGAAGACGATGTGCAGCGCATGCTGGAGCGCATCGGTACCGATTCCATCGACGCGCTCTTCGAGGTCATCCCGCCGGAGCTTCGCCTGCAGGGGCCGCTCGAGCTGCCCGCTGCGCAGAGCGAGCAGGAAGTGCTGGCGCGCCTCACCGAACTCGCGCGCCGCAACGAAAACGCCGCCACGCAGGGCTGGTTCCTGGGCGCCGGCGTTTATGCGCACTTCCTGCCCAGCGCAATCGACAGCCTGGTTTCGCGCGGCGAGTTCACCACCTCCTACACGCCCTACCAGGCGGAAATCAGCCAGGGCACCCTGCAGGCCGTCTTCGAATGGCAGACCATGCTGTGCACGCTGACCGGCATGGACGCTGCCAACGCCTCCATGTACGACGGCGCCTCGGCCACCGCGGAAGCAGCGCTGATGGCAATGCGCATCACGCGCCGCAACACCGTGTACACGGCGCCCGGCCTGCACCCGCACTACCGCGCCGTGCTGAAAACCTACCTGGCCGGCCTCGGCGCCAAACTGCTGGATTGGCCGCACGCTGCAACGGGGGGCGAAAGCGCCCCGCCCCCGGAAGACGCCGCCTGCCTGATCGTGCAGCAGCCCGGCTTCCTGGGCGCCGTGCAAGATCTGGATGCATGGCGCGAAGCCGCAAAGCGCAGCGACGCCTTGCTGGTGGTGTGCGTGAACGAAGCGCTCTCGCTGGCCCTGCTGCGGGCCCCTGGCGATGCGGGCGCCGACATCGTGTGCGGCGAAGCCCAGAGCTTCGGCGTGCCGATGGGCTACGGCGGCCCGCACCTGGGCTTTTTGGCGACACGCATGAAACACGTGCGCCAGTTGCCCGGCCGCGTGGTGGGTGAAACCACGGACAGCGAGGGCAAGCGCGGCTTCGTGCTGACCCTCTCCGCGCGCGAACAGCACATCCGCCGGGAACGCGCGACCTCCAACATCTGCACCAACCAGGGGCTGTGCCTGCTGATGGCCACCGTGTACCTGGCGCTGCTCGGTCGCACGGGGCTTTTTGATCTGGCGGAGCTGAACCTGGCCAAGGCCGAGTATGCGAAGGCCCGGGTGCGCGAGACCCCCGGCCTCTCCCTGCCGCTGGACGCCCCCACCTTCAACGAGTTCGTGGTCGCGCTCGAAAGGGGGAGCGCCGCTGATGCGCTTTCGCGCGCGCGCGCACGCGGCCTGGTGGGAGGGCTGGACCTCGCGCCCTACGCCCCCGAACTGGGAGACGCGCTGCTGGTGTGCACCACGGAGCTGGCCGGCAAGGGCGACATCGACCGCCTGGTCGATGCGCTGGCGGGCGCCGGACCGGGCGAAGGCGAGGATGAGCGCGCCGATGCGGGTGAGCGCGCATGACGCGAGAGGCCACCAACAAGTTTCGCAATGCCGGGCCCGGCATCGCCTACGAAGAGCCGCTGCTCTTCGAACTCAGCCGCCCGGGGCGACGCGGCGCGGAAACGCCGCAGCCGGACGTGCCGCCCGTGGACTCCGCCGCCCTGCTCGGCTCTGCCGCGCGCAGCGCGCCTGCCGCCCTGCCCGAAGTTTCGGAGGTGGACGTGGTGCGCCACTTCACGCGCCTCTCCACCTGGAACGCGGCGGTGGACATCGGCCTGTACCCGCTCGGCTCCTGCACCATGAAGTACAACCCCAAAGTCAACGAGCGGGCGGCCCGGCTGGACGGCTTCGCCCAGGCGCACCCGCTTTCGCCGGAAAGCGAAACGCAGGGCCTTCTGGAACTCTGCTTCGAGCTGGAGGCCATGCTGGCGGAAATCAGCGGCATGGACCGGGTCAGCCTGCAGCCCGCGGCCGGCGCACAGGGCGAGCTGGCCGGCATCATGATGATACGCGCCTATCACGAAGCGCGCGGCGAGCGCCGGCACAAGGTGCTGGTGCCCGATTCCGCGCACGGCACCAACCCCGCCAGCGCGGCGCTGAACGGCTATCAGGTCGTCCCTGTCCCCTCCGGCGCAGACGGCATCCTGCACCCGGAGAGCCTGGATGCCTTGATGGACGAAGACGTCGCCGCGCTGATGCTCACCAATCCGAACACGCTGGGCCTGTTCGAAGAGCACATCGGCGCGCTGTGCAGGATCGTGCACGAGCGGGGCGGCCTGGTCTATGGCGACGGCGCGAACCTGAACGCCCTGCTCGGTGTCGCAAAACCGGGAGAGATGGGCATCGACGTCATGCACTTCAACCTGCACAAGACCTTTTCCACCCCCCACGGCGGGGGCGGCCCGGGCGCAGGGCCGGTGGGCGTGAAGGCGCTGCTGGCGCCCTACCTGCCGGTTCCGGTCATCGAGAAGGAAGCAGAGGGCCGGTACCGCTACGACTTCGAGCGGCCGCACTCCATCGGGCGCCTGCACGGCTTTTATGGCAACGTGGGGATGCTGGTGCGCGCCTACGCCTATATTCTGAGTCTGGGCGCTGCGGGGCTGCGGCGTTGCACGGAGCTGGCGGTGCTGAACGCCAACTACCTGCTGGCGCGCCTGCGCGGCGTGTACCCTGCCGAGCCGGAGGG
>CAZJXU010000354.1:0-2574 GCA_964550095.1 uncultured Spirochaetales bacterium
CACCGCCCGCGCCCGCTTCTGCTTCCGCGCTTCCTTCCATTTCCACATCCGTTTCGGCGAATGCCCGGGCGCCGGCGTTCGCCCGCCCTGCTTCGGCCTGCCCTGCCCCGGCTCGATCATCTTCCGACTCCGCAAACCCGGCCGCGCCCGCTTCGTCCGCATCCGAACCGGCCCCCGCTTCCGCGGCCCCCGCTTCCGACGACGCCGACCCCGCGCCCGACCCCGAACCCGCCACCGATGCGGCGCCCGTGCGCAGCAGGCGGGCGCGCTTTCCGTCGCTGGTCAGAATTTCCAGCTCCGAAATCTGCTCGGCGCCGAGATCGGGGAAGACGCGCGTCTCGCGCGCCTCCTCGCCCTCGCGCTCGGGTGCGATGCGACTTTCGTGAAACCAGATAAAGCCGCCCAGCGCCAGCGCAATCAGCAGCATCCACAATGTCGTTCGGGTGCTCACCGGCGGCGCTCCGGCGCGTGCCTGCGGCGCCACCACACCACCACGCCCAGCACGGCCAGGGCTTCGGGAACGGCGAACAGGGCCAGGATGCGCACGGTCTGGAACTGGCCCTGGGAAAGCTGCAGGCGGCTGACGCGCGGCGCGCCGGGCCGGATGGTGATCGATTCCACGTCGCCCAGCAGCCAGTTGACGGCGTTGATGAACAGGTCGCGGTTGCGGAACTCGCGCAGCAGGCGGTTGCTTGCGAAGTCGGAGTCGCCGAACACCACCAGGCGCGTTACGGCGCCTTCCTCCTGGGGGACTTCGCCTGCCACCGCCAGGGGCACCCTGCCCACCAGGTCCTCCCCCTGGTTGGGCTGGGCTTCGCCGTCCTGGGCCAGACGCGCCAGGTTGCGCTCGGCCCAGGCGTTGCGGCCTGTGTACACCAGTGGCGTCAGGCCGCTCCCCTCTGCAGCGTCGATGCTGCGCGCGGTGCGAAACATGGTGACCTCGCGCAGCACGTTGGTGATGGGGTGGTCGCCGTATTCCGCGGCCAGCGGCGAGGTCGGCTGGCCGACGATGGCCTGGAAGCGGTCCACCACCAGATCCTGGCCGATGGTGACGCCGAGTTCGGAAATTTGCTGCGTGATGTTGCTGCTCTCCTGCGCGTCCAGCATCACCAGCAACGAACCGCCGCGCTCGATGTAGCGCGCCAGCGCCTGGTACTCGATGTCGTTGTAATCCCGGGTGGGGCCGGCGATGATCACCACGTCCACCTCTTCGGGTACATCGCCCACCGAAATCAGCACCAGCCGCATCACCTCGTAGTTTTCGTTGTCGAGCGCCTCTGCGGCCCGGCCGAAGCCCTTTGTTTCGCCGCCCCCCTTGCCCGTAATGGCGCGCTCGCCGTGGCCCTCGACAAAGGCGACCCGCTTGCGGTCTGCGCGCGTCAACTTCAAAAGCGCGTTGGTCAGCGCCTCTTCGCTGAGCTCCGTGACCTCGATGGATTCCTCTTCCACGGTCACGTGCAGCAGGCCGCGGCCGAGTTCGGTGGCCGCAAGGTCGAGTTCCCGAAGCCGCCCGGGCTGGGCGTTCGGGTCGAGGAACTCGACCTCCATGCGCCCGCCGGCCAGCAGCTCGTAGCGCTCCAGAAACTTGCGCGGCTCTTTGGAAAGCGCGCTCTGGTAAACCGCCACCACCTTGACATCCTGCTCCAGACCCTCGAGCACCTGGGTGGTCTGGGGCGAAAGGGAGTGCGTGCCGCCCTCGGTCCAGTCCCAGCGCACGGGATAGCGCGTGGTCATGAAGGCCAGGCCGGACATGATCAGCACGGCCAGCAGGGCCTGCAAGGCCGCGTTGCCGCCGTACTTGCCGGCCCGGCGCACGCCGCCGCTGCGCAGCCGCAGCAGCAGGGTCTCCGAGTTGGCGACCAGCGAAAGCAGCAGGAACAGCAGGCCCAGGCCCGCGTTCACGCAGGAGAACCAGAAGTCGAAACCGCCGATGACGATTTCGCGCGCCGAGTACACCTGCAGCACGAAGGCGACAATCGCAAAGAGCAGGCCCGTGGCGCCGACTCCCGCCAGCAGCATGGAAAACCGCTTCATCTAGCGCCACCTCTGGGATTCGACGGCCGTCTTGGTGAGCACCAGGAACACGCCGATGATGAAGGCGAAGTAGGCCAGCGAGCGGGTGTCGATCAGGCCCTTGGTCAATGTTTCAAAGTGCTGGTCCGAAGAAATCCAGCGCAGCGCATCCACCATCCAGTCGCCCACCGCCGAAGTGGCGGCGCCGATATCCGCCACCTGGCCGATCAGGTAAAGCACCAGCAGCATCACGAAGCAGAGGAAAAAGGCGATCAGCGGGTTGCGCGTTACCGATGAAGTAAACAGGCCGATGGCCGCGTAGCTCGCGCCCACGGAGAACACGCCGAACACTCCTGCCAGGGTCTGCCACCACTCCGGGTCGCCGTAAATGAAGAGCGTGGCCGTCTGGAACACCAGCACCAGCACCAGCAGGCTCACCATGCCGAGCGCGGCCAGGTACTTGCCGAGCACCAGCTCCCATATCGTCACCGGGCTGGTCATCAGCAGCTCCATGGTGCCCTGGCTTTTCTCCGAGGTGAAAAGCCCCATGGTCAGGCCCGG
>CAZJXU010000355.1:0-6049 GCA_964550095.1 uncultured Spirochaetales bacterium
TGCAGGACATTCACCCGGAGGCGTGGGTCGCCCCCGGCGTCGAACTCTACGGCAAGGTGCACATAGCGGAGCACGCATCGCTGTGGCCGAGGTGCGTGGTGCGCGCCGAGGTCCACGAGGTGCGCATCGGCCGCTACAGCAACGTCCAGGATTTCGTGATGATCCACGTCGGCTACGACCACCCGGTGCACGTCGGAGACTTCTGCTCGATCACGCACCACGCCACCCTGCACGGCGCACGGGTGGAAGACGATTGCCTGGTGGGCATCGGGGCCGTGGTGATGGACGGCGCGGTGATCGGCCGGGGCTCCATCGTGGCGCCGGGCGCGGTGGTGACCGAGGGCAGCGTGTTTGCGCCCCATTCCATCATCGCCGGCGTCCCCGCCAAAAAAGTTCGCGAGCGCGACGCCGCCCGCGAAAACCGCCGCAACGCCTGGATCTACCAGCGCAATGCGCGCGCCTACCAACGGGGCGAACACCGCGCCTTTGACGGTCCCGGTTTCGCGGCCTTCCTGGAGGAAATCGAGCGCCGCGAAGGCTGACTGGCCAATCAACCGACGCGACTTTGATGCTCCTTCCAGTAGGGCTCGCGCAGGTTGCGCTTCAGAATCTTTCCGCTGCCCGTCTTGGGCAGCTCGTCCATGAACGAAACGGAGCGCGGAATCTTGTACCCCGCCAGGTGCTCGCGCGCGTAGGCCGTCACCGCATCCTCGTCCAGCGATGCATCTGCAGTGCGCACCACCACGGCGTGCACGCTCTCGCCCCACTCTTCGCTGGGGATGCCGAACACGGCGGCTTCGAAAACCTGCGGGTGCTGTTCGAGGGCCGCCTCGATTTCCGCCGGGTAGATGTTCATGCCGCCGGAGATGATCATGTCCTTCTTGCGGTCGCAGATGTAGAAGAAGCCCTCTTCGTCGAAGTAGGCCACGTCGCCCACGGTATGGTAGTCGCCGCGCTTGTCGGCCTCGTACTTGTCGTGCGCCTTGTGGTAGGTGTTGAGCACGCTCTTGCTGCGCACGTAAAGTTCACCGGGGACATTCGGCTCGCTGATTTCCCTGCCCTGCTCGTCGATCAGCACCAGGTCCACCAGCGGCGCGGGGCGCCCGCAGGAACCCGGCTTGCGCATCTGGTCCTTCGGCTCGAGGATGGCGTCCACGCCCAGCTCGGTGCTGCCGTACACCTCCCAGAGCGACTCCGGCGGAAAACAGGCGACGTACTGTTCTTTGAGCGCGAAGGGCCAGGGGGCCGCGTTGGCCACCATCACCCGCATGGAACTCGCGTCGTAGCGCGCCCGCACGTCATCCGGCAGGTTGCATACCATGCGAATCGGGGTCGGCGCGGCGAAGGTGCTGGTGACCTTGTACTTCTCCACCAGGCGCAGCCAGTCCTCCGCCTCGAAGCGGCGCTGCAGCACCACGCTCTGGCCGAGCGCGTAGGCGATGTTCATGAAGCCGCCGGGGCCCGAGTGGTACAGCGGCCCGGTGGTCAGGTAAATGTCCTCCGGCGTGTAGCCGACCAGGCCCAGCATGGCGGCGATCTGTTCCGGGTCGCCCGCGCCGCTGCGCACCGCGCCCTTGGGATGCCCCGTGGTTCCCGAGGTGTAGATCATGCTGCGCGCTTCGACGCCGGGCTCCGCGGGCTCGCCCACGGATGCAGCCGCCGACAGCTTTGCAGCATCCTGCTGCCCTTCGCGCGCGGGGCCGTCGAAAATCAGAACCTCTTCCAGCTCTGGACACTGCGGGCGGATCTGCTCGAAGAGCTGCGCAAATTCCGCATCCGCATAGACCAGGCGCGCATCGCAGTTCTCCACCACGTAGGCGGCTTCTTCCGCGGAAAAGCGGTAGTTGATCGGCACCGCGGTGGCCCCGATTTTGCGCGCGGCGTGCATCATGGTCACCACGCCGGGCGAGTTTTTGCCGCACCAGGCCACGCGGTCGTGCGGCGCGATGCCGAAGCCGAGCATCACGTGGGCCAGACGATTGACCTGCTCGTTGAGCTCTGCGTAACTCCAGCGAAGGGCGCTTCCATCCGGGCGATCGTCGATCAGCGCGACCTTGTCGGCCTGCGCCGCCGCGTACATGGCGAGAATGTCGGGCATGCTCACAGCTCCTTGTTATCCGTTTTTGGGGGGAAGGCGGGAAGCTTCGTCTTCCCGCACGGGGTCCGTCGCCCCGCACGCTTTGATTCCGCGAAACAGCAGGGCCACGCTCGAGGCCGTCTGGCGACTGCAGCTCTTTGCATCGAGCAAACCGTTCGCCCAGGCGAGGCGCGCGCCGCTGGTGATGTGGGCCACCGCGCGCGCCGCGGCAATCAGGTCGGCGTCGGCCCGCACTTCACCACGCATGCGCGCGGATTGCAAGAGCTCGGTGATCAGGCCGATGGTCTGCTCCTGCAGGGCGAGCATGCGCCGGGCCACCGGAGCGCCCGGGTGGGTGGTGGCGCGCAGGGCGATGGTGGTCAGGTCGGGAGTGCGGGCGAGCAGTTCGTGCTCCAGCTCGAGGAAGCGGACCAGGCGCGCCTGAACCGGCGCCGAGCGGTCTTCGCTCTCGCGAAACGCGCGCCATGCCTGCTTTTGCCAATCGGCCAGTTGCTCCACCAGCAGTTCTTCCTTGGAGTGGATGTGCCGGTAAATCGAACTGGCGCCCATGCCCGCGCGCTCCGCGATGGCGCGCAGCGTGGTGGCGTCAAAACCGCGCTCGGCAAAGAGCGCACGGGCGCTGTCGCGAATGCGCGCACGGCTCTTGCGCCCGCGCGCGAGCCGCCCGTCATCGGCACGAAGTTCACCCTTGGCGAGAGAGGCCGTCATCACGTCGAGGGAGCTTGGCACAGCGCCTGCGGCTCGCGCCACATGGTGGTCACCGGGACATCCAGCAGCCGCAGCGATGCGCGGGGCAAAAATCCCGCGCTCCGGTAGAAGCGCACGTTTTCGGGCAGGTCCGTCTCCAGGTAAACGGGCAGGCGGGCGCGCGCTGCAGTTTCCGCCAGGAAGGCCGTCAGCAGCACGCGGCCCAGCCCCGTGCCCTGGGCGCCGGGCCTGACGCCCAGAAAGGCCAAAGTCCAGTGGGGCTCGCCGGGATGCATGCGCTCGAGTTCGCTGAAGACGCGGCCCGTGCGCCAGAAGGCCCGGGGGCCGATGCGAAGGCCCAGGCGCAGCACCTCTGCCGCCGTGGAGCGGGGCAGGCCCTCTGCAAAAGGCGCCGGAAACCCGGGCGCAGGCGCAGCAGCATGCGGCGCCGCTTGGTTCCGCTCGTCGATCGCATTCCGCTCGTCCGGGCCCGGTCGCCCGTCGCGACCGTCTCCATCCGCCCCCAAACCGGCCGCCGTGCCCAGCGCGACCGCCACCAGTCGCCCCCTCCCGTCCTCAATGCAGAGCAGCGGACCCGGGCCGCGCGCACAGGCGGAGAGCACCGCGGCCATGCCGGCCCGGCAGCGGCGCAGCCTTCTGGCGTGCTGCGCGCCGTACAGCGCCCGCGTCAGCGGATTGGGCATGAAGGCCCGCGCGAGCAGCTCGGCCGCCTCCGCAAACTGCGCCGGGCGCAGCGGCTGGGCCCTTGCCGGCTCGGCAGCGGGCGCAGCCCCGGCCTCAGTCACCCCGCAGCCACGCGCAGGTCGTCGCGCAGCGTGCGCGCCCCGAGCAGGAAGTGCAGCATGGCAAGCGTGTTGCTGGCGATCAGCACGCTCGCCATCGAGTAGCGAATGGCATCGTCTCCGTGGCTTGCAAAGACGTAGTCGTTCAGAAAGCCGACCGTCGGCGGCCCGAAGGAGAGGCCGATGATGTTGATGATGAACAGCAAAATGCCCGAAGCGACCGAGCGCATGCGCTCGCGCACCAGGGTCTGCACCGTGGCGAACACCGGGCCCTGGTACATGGCGGAGAGCACCAGGCCGGGGAACACCAGAAGCAGGGCCGTGTTCGGATCGGCGCTGAAGAAAAAACTGACGGTAAACACCAGGGGCGGGACCGTTGCGAAGGAGGGAATCCAGAGCCACCAGCGCATGTCGCCCCGGCCCAGGCGGTCTGCGAGGAAGCCGGCCAGCACGGAGCCGAGCGCGCCGCCGACGCCCAGCACCAGCCCGTACTTGATGCCGCGCTCTGTTCCCACCATGCCGTGCACGCGCTCCAGGTAGGTGGGGGCCCAGCCCACGAAGGCGTAGCCGCCATAGGCGCTGAGCGCGGAGGCGAAGGATGCATGGCGGAAGGAACGCAGGCGCCACAGGTAGGCCAGCACTTCCGAGACCGGCGGCGCCGCTTCCCGGGTGGACCGCGGCGGCTCGCGCACCGTCAGGTACAGCAGCAGGGCCAGCGGAATGCCGGGCAGCCCCACCGCCAGGAAGGTCATGCGCCAGCCCCACACCTCGCGGAAGAAGTCGCCGAACAGGGCGCCGAACAGGATGCCGACGTGAATGCCCATGGCGTAGATGCTGAGCGCCGTCGCGCGGCGCGAGAGCGGGAAGTAGGAAGCGAGCAGCGAGTGGGCCGGGGGAGAGAGCGCCGCTTCGCCGACGCCCACGCCGATGCGGGCCGCCGCCATTTGCGTGAAGTTCACCACCAGGCCGGAGAGCGCGGTCATGGCGCTCCACAGCGTAAAGCCGATGGAGATGATGTTGCGCCGGGACCAGACGTCTGCAAGGCGCGCGATGGGAATGCCGAGCGTGGCGTAGAAGAGCGCAAAGGCCGTGCCGGTCAGAAAGCCCATCTGGGTGTCGCTGAGTCCCAGGTCCGCCTTGATCGGCTCCACCAGCATCGCGGGTATCTGCCGGTCGATGAAGTTGAACACATAGGCGACAAACAGGATGCCCAGCACGTAGTTCGAATAGGCGGGCGAGTAGGGCGTGGCGCCGCCCCCGTCGGGGGATGCGGCGGCGCCCTCGTCGGCGGGGGCGGAACCGGACGCGGCGCCGTGTGCGGGCGCCTGCGCGGACGGGCTTTGCGTTTCTTCGCTCATCGGCTCAAAGCCCGAGGCTTCGACGAATGCGCGCCTCCGGCGCCTCCGTGTCCGGAACGAATGCGCGGCCCGTGATGCGCTCGAAAGCCTCGATGTAACGCCGGGCGGCTTCGCAGCGCACCTCGTCGGGAAGCGCGGGTGCGGCACCCGTGCCCCGGTAATCGTGTTCCGACACCAGCCAGCGCCGCACGTATTCCTTGTCCAGAGCCTGCGGGTCCCGGCCGGCGGCCAGCGCCTCCTCGTAGCCTTCCACGTACCAGTAGCGCGAAGAATCGGGCGTGTGGATTTCGTCCGCCGCCAAAAGCTCGCCCTCTGCATCCAGGCCGAACTCGTACTTGGTGTCCACCAGGATCAGGCCGTGCTGCGCCGCCCACTTGCGTCCCGTTTCGAAAAGCGCAGCGGCCAGCCCGGCAGCGCGGTCGTACAGCGCTTCGCTCATCACGCCGCTTTCCAGGATGTGCTCACGGGAAGTCAGCTCGTCGTGCTCGCCCTTTACCGCCTTGGTGGTGGGCGTCAGCAGCGGTTCGGGCAGGGCCTGGTGCCGCTGCATGCCATCCGGCAGGCGGTGCCCGCAGTACTCGCGCTCGCCGCGCTCGTAGGCGGTCCAGATCGAGGTGTTGCTGACGCCGGTCAGGTAGCCGCGCATCACGAACTCCACCGGCAGAATCTCGACTTCCTGCACCACCGAAACGCAGGGGTCCGGCGTCTCGAGCAGGTGATTGGGCGCGATCTCGCGGGTTTTTTCGAACCAGAAAGCGGCGAGCTGGTTGAGCACCTGGCCCTTCAGCGGAATCGTGCCGACCACCACGTCGAAGCAGCTCACCCGGTCGCTGACCACGATGGTGCGGCGCTTTCCGTCCGAGTAGCTGTCGCGCACCTTGCCCTCGATGCGCTCGCCGATGCCCGGGAGCTTTGTGTGCTCCAGGGTGCGCGAACACAGTTCTTGCAGCAGTTCGGGTTTGACAGGCACGGCTTCTCCTTTGCTTCGCGCGGGCGGCGGCGCCCGGCCCCCCTCCGCCGGGGTCTGGGCCGGGGGCAGCATAGCGCCTCCGGCGGGCGCCGGGGCGGGGCGCGCGGTCCGGCATGTGTCTGGACGCTTATGG
>CAZJXU010000356.1:0-4660 GCA_964550095.1 uncultured Spirochaetales bacterium
CGCGTGCATCGCAACATCTCAACATCGCAACCCATCAAAGGACCCGGCGTGTGAAACAGCAGCGACGCATCGGAGTGCGCCCGGTTTCCAAAACCGGCGACGACCCTGCCCTCGTGCAGCGCTTGATCGAGCTGGCCGCCCAGGCGGAGCAGCGCGGCTTCGACCTGTTCGCCGTTCCCGAGCGCTTCGACGCAGGGGGCGTGCCTTCCGCGCTGCCCGTCTGCGCGGCGGTTGCAGCAGCGACGCAGCGCATCGCAGTCGCCACGGCCGTGCTGCCGCTCACGCTGCATCACCCGCTGCGGGTGGCGGAAGAAGCGGCCACGGTCGATGGCGTTTCCGAGGGCCGCTTCGAGCTGGGCGTCGGCATCGGCGCCGACCCGGGCGACGCCGCGGGCTTCGGCCTGGAAAGCAGCGCCGGGGCGGAACGCTTCGAGGAGTCCCTGGCCATCATCCGCGCCGCCTGGCGGGACGAAGCGGTGCGCTTTTCCGGCAAGCACTTTTCCTTCCCGGAAACCTTCGTCTATCCGAGGCCCGCCCGTCCCGGCGGCATCCCCGTCTGGGCGGGCGCGCGCGGCGCGGCAGGTTTGCGCCGGGCTGCAGGGCTGGATGTGGGCGTGCTGGTCGAGGCGGGCCTGGACGCGGCGCCCTACCTGGAGGCCTGCGCAGCGCAGGGCGCCGAGCCGCGCCTGGCCGTCACGGGCGCGCCGGAGGCATTGGCGGCTGCGGCCGCGCCTGCGGATTGCGAGCTCTGGGTGGTAATCGACCCGGTCGCGCCGGACGCCCTGGACGCCGCCGCGCCCCTTCTGGAAAGCTGAACGGAACGCGACCAGGGGCCGGGCGGGCCCGCCGGAAGGCGCATCCACCCCATCAGCCACCATCCCCGCCCAAGCCTATTTGCCCGAATCCGGTCGCTCCCCACGCTTGGCCGCGTCCACCCTGTTCGCCCACCAGTCGAATCGTGCGCCCGTTCGGCCCGCCGCGCCCCTGGAAGGCTGAACGGAAAAATCACCCCACCGCCGCCCGCATTGCGGTATCATGTCCGGGTCGGCAGGGGGAACCCGGCGCAACCCGGTTTCGGCCCGGCCCGGCCTGGGCTCGGCCCCGGCCCGGCGCGTGCCGCCGACGCCGCCCCTGCACCACGGAGGACTCATCATGAAATCCGCCTGGCTTCGCTTCGGTCTCTGGACCCTCTTCGTCATCGCCTTCGGCTTTTTCGCGCTGGGGGGCTTTGCCTACGAACTGGTGATCGGCCTGGACTGGACCGCCTACCCCTTTGGCGAGCAGATCCACGCGCTCTTTGTGTGGCTGGGCATCGCGGGGCGCAACGCCGCGGCGGGGCTGTTCTACATCGTGGGCGGCGCGCTTTTGGTGGCAGTGATCTGCGGCGTGGCCGCCTGGCGCAGCAAGGCCGTCGCCGGCGCCGACCTCGGCCGGCGCAGCCTGCTGGCGGGCGCCGCCGGCATGGGCGCCCTGGTGCTCTCCATTGGCACGGCCATGCTGCGCAGCGCGCTCGGCACCGGTCGCGCACCGGCCGGCTGGGCCGATGTCAACCGCACCATCCAGGCCCCGGTGCAGCTCACGCACCCCGAGTACCCGGAAGACTGGCACGGCGCGCGCATCCGGGGGCTGCGTCGCCTCGGCCGCACCGAGTGGCCCGTCTCCGACATTTCGGTGGGCTCGGGGCGCATCGGCCGCCTCGCCACGGAAAAGAAAGGCATCGACATTGTGCGCATGGCGCTGGACCGCGGCGTGAACTACATCGACACCTCGCCCGACTACTCCGCCACGGGCAGCGAAAGCGCGGTGGCCGAAGCGATCGCCGGCAGGCGCGACAGCGTGTTCATAGCGACGAAGTTCTGCACGCCTCACGGCCACCTGGGCGCCGGCTCGCCCGTCTCGCAGTACAAGGAGATGGTCGAGAACAGCCTGCGCCGCCTGCGCAGCGACTACGTGGACCTGGTGCACATCCACGCCTGCGATTCCGTGGAGCGCCTGCTCGACCCGAACGCGCACCAGGCCTTTGACGAACTGAAGCAGGAAGGCAAGGTGCGCTTCCTCGGCTTTTCCACGCACACGCCCAACCTGGTGCAAGTGACACGGAGCGCCATCGCTTCCGGGCGTTTCGACGTGATGATGCTGGCCTACCACCACGGCATGTGGCAGGAACTGCCCGAGCTGATCGAGCGCGGCGTGAAGGAACAGGACATGGGCGTGGTGGCGATGAAGACGCTGAAGGGCGCCAAGCACGAAAACCTGGAGAACTTCCAGCAGCACGCCGCTTCCTACAGCCAGGCCGCGCTGCGCTGGGTGCTTTCCAACCCGCTGGTTTCTTCTGCTGTTATTTCCTTCTTCGAATACCAGCACGTGGACGAGTACCTGGGCGCTTCCGGCGGCGCGGCGGATGCCGACGACCTCAGCCTGCTGGAGGAATACGACAGGCAGATCGTCGGCGACTACTGCAGCCCGCACTGCGGCGCCTGCCTCTCCACTTGCCCCGAAGGGCTGGCCATCCCCGACGTGCTGCGCCACCGCATGTACTTCAAGGATTACGGCGACGAGAAGGAGGCCATGCGCCTGTATGCGCAGCTCGACAAGAACGCCTCGGTGTGCGCGGGCTGCGCGGCGCCCTGCCTGGGAAGCTGCCCGGTGGGGATTCCGATACAGGAGCAGATGACGTCCACGCACGAACTGCTGCGGGTTGTTTGAGCTGAGTTTCGCGCGGGCGAAAGGGAAGTACGGGCGCGCCCGCTGCGGGCGGCTACGTCGCTGCGTGCCGGTTTGTCGCTCTGCGCAGCATGCGTGGTGTGCGCTGGCCCCCGGATTGTTCCGTGCGCGGCGTGCGTTTCCGTCGGTGTTTCATGAACCGCGCGCTGTGTGCGTTTTGCAGTGCAGGCCCGTCGCCCGCCCGTTTAACCCCCCGCGTCCGGCTTCGCCCCCGTTTCCGCCGCCAGCGCGTCCATTCTGGCGGCCAGCGCAAAGTCGCGCTCGGTGAGTCCTCCCGCGTCGTGCGTGACCAGCTCCACCTGCACCCGGTTCCAGACATTCGACCACTCCGGGTGATGGTTCATGGCCTCCGCCGCCAGCGCCACACGTGTCATCCAGCCGAAGGCCGCGCCAAAGTCTGCAAAGCGAAAGGCCTTGCACAACTTCCCGCCTTGCAGCGTCCAGCCCGAAGCCAGCCCGGCCAAAGCGCGCTTCGCCTCGGCCTCGTCCATGGCCGCGCTCACTCGCGCGGCTCGTGAATGGCGCGCACGAAAGCATCGAAGAGCGCGCGCTGAATAGTCTCGCGGTCGGCCCGCCCGTACGATTCGCGCAGCGCAGAGAGCGGGATGATGCCCTTGGCCATGGAGCGGTGTCCGCCGCCTGCGCCCAGCCCTTCCACCACGGCGCGCACCACTTCGCCTGCAGCGCGCACGTAGCCCACGTTGCGAACAGAGAACACCAGGTTGCCGCCGACAATGCCGGCCGCGATGGACCACTCCGCGCCTTCGGCCTGCAGGCCCAGGTCCGCCACCTGCGGAATCACGTTCTCGCGCACGCGGCCCAGCGTAAGCAGGTGGATGCCTTCTTCCACGCGGGTCCGGGAGAGAGCACGGCCGAGGGCGCGCAGCCCGTCCCAGGGCAGTGCGGGCCGCTCGATGCGTCGCAGCATTGCAGGGCTGTGAAAGGAATGCGCCACGCCGAAGGCCTGCATGTCGGCGCTGCTGGTGTCGCGCCCCAGCAGTTGCGTATCGCTCTTGATGCCGTACAGCAGGGCCGTGGCAAGACCCGGGCGCAGCTCCACCTCCGCGGCTTGCAGGTACTCGATCAGAATGGAAGAGGTGGCACCGTAGTTCACGCGGATGTCTTTGATCACCGCGTCGTAACCGCTGCGTTCCGGGTGATGGTCGATCACCGCGTCCACGTTCAGCACGCGCGCGGGCGGGTTCTCGCCCATCACGTTGGGCTGCGCATCCACCAGCGAAAGGCCGTCGAACTCGTCGAGATCTTCGGCACCCACCTTGCGCACCTCGATGCCGAGCGCCAGCACCATCGCCTGGTTTTCGGGGCGCGTTACCTCGCCGAAGGAAATCAGCGGCGCGGTGGGCGCCTTGCGGCCCAGCAAAGCGCGCAGCGCCAGGCCCGATGCGATGCCGTCCGGGTCCGGGTCGGGCTGCAGCAGGATGCCGACCTTGTCGCGCTCGGCAAAGAGGTCGCGCAAACGCACCACGCGGTTCAGGTTGCCGAGGTGGGAAAACTCCTGGTCCACATCGTCGCGGATCTGGCTGCGCAGCCCGGTGTGGCGCAGGCAGGCGTGCTCGGGCATCTCCTCGTCGTCCAGCCGGTCCGACATCACCAGGATGGGGGCGCCGGGCGCCGCCTCCTGCACTGCAGCCACGGCGGCGCGCACGAAAGAGCGCTCGTCCGAAATCAGCGCGAACTCCGCGTTGCTCTTCGGGCCCAGCCGCGCGATGCCCTCCGCGCTGAGGCCGCCCTGCAGCGCGCGAAAGCCCGGCGGTCTCGCGCGCGACTCGCCCTCACCAGGCACCCAGGTGAGTTCCTCGTTATCGCCGGCGCCGATGCGCGCCCACAGGCGCGACAACTCGGCCCCGTCGCAAATGATGAATCGGCTGCTCAATGCTCTCTCCGTGTGCGCGGGCCTCGGGGGGCGGGGGATGGG
>CAZJXU010000357.1:0-4913 GCA_964550095.1 uncultured Spirochaetales bacterium
TGCAGCCTCGCCTTCGATGCGGTGGTCTGCAGGCAGCACCGCCATCAGCGCATCCGGATCTTCCCGGGCGATGCGCTGCGCGGCCAGCGCAATGGCCGGTGCCGTGTTGCGCATGCGGGGCTCGACCAGAACGCGGCGCGCAGGCAGGCCCGCCACGCGCTTCATGGCGCGTGCGTGACGACGGCCGCAGACCAGCCACACGCAGCCTTCGTCGGCCACGGCGCGGGCGCGTGCGAGCGCGGCTTCCAGAAGCGTGCGCTCGCCCAAAAGCGGCAGCAGCGGCTTGGGGCGCGCTTCCCGGGAAAGCGGCCAGAAGCGCACTCCGGCGCCTCCCGCCAGCACCACGGCGTGCAGCAAAGGGCTGCTCATCGCCCGACGCTTATGTACTCGAAGCCGGCTGCGCGCAGCGCTTCCGGTTCGTAGATGTTGCGCAGGTCCACCAGCACGGGCTGCGCCAACAGCCCCTGCACACGCGCGAGGTCCAGCATGCGAAACTGGTTCCACTCGGTCGCCAGCACCAGCGCATCGGCACCCTTGCACACCTGGTAGGCATCTTCGCAGCAGGTGAAACCTTCGAGCGCGGCGGCGGCGGGAGCATTGGCGGCAGGGTCGAAGGCGCGCACTTCGGCGCCTGCTTCGAGCAGGCCGCGAATGATTTCGAGCGCGGGCGCGCAGCGCACGTCGTCCGTTTCGGGTTTGAAAGAAAGGCCCAGCACGCCGATGCGTTTGCCGGCAAGTTCGCCACCCACTGCATGTTTGATTTTGTCGATCATGCGCCCCGGGCGCGCGTCGTTCACGCGGATGACGGCCTCGACGATTTCGAAGCGCTCGCCTGCCGCGCGGGCGAAGTGCGCCGCGCTGCGCGTGTCCTTGGGGAAACAGGAACCGCCGAAGCCGGGGCCCGCGTGCAAAAACTTGGGCCCTATGCGCCCGTCCAGACCCATGGCGCGGGCGACAACCTGCACGTCGGCGCCCAGCGCTTCGCACAGGTCGGCCGTTTCGTTGATGAAGGAAACCTTGGTGGCGAGAAAGGCGTTCGATGCGTACTTGATCAGCTCGGCGGTGACGAGGCTGGTTTCCACGAAGGGCGTTTCGTTCAGGTACAGCGGGCGGTACACCTCCTTCAGCACCTGGAGCGCGCGCGGGTCGTCGGCGCCTATCACCACGCGGTCCGGGTGCATGAAGTCCGCCAGCGCAGAGCCTTCGCGCAGGAACTCCGGGTTGGCCACCATCGCAAAATCAGGCTGCTGCAGGCCCGCGGCGCGTGCGCCCGCCTCTGCCCACTGCCGAATTTTTGCTGCGCTGCCGGGCGGGACCGTGCTCTTGACCGCGATGACCTTGAAGCCGGAGAGCCCGGCGCCCACGGCGCGCGCGGCGGCCTCCATGGCGGAGAGGTCGGACGAGCCGTCTTCGGCAGGCGGGGTC
Source organism: uncultured Spirochaetales bacterium (assembly GCA_964550095.1). Lineage (GTDB taxonomy): Bacteria > Myxococcota_A > UBA9160 > UBA9160 > UBA6930 > JAHRAN01. Next base: position 1,426 of record CAZJXU010000357.1, read on the forward strand.
TGCACCGCGATGAACACCACCTCGGCTGCGCGCACCGCGGCGGTGGTGTCGCTGTGAAATGTCAGCCGCCCGGCCTCGAGGTTGCGCGCGAGCAGCGGGGCCAGGCCCGGCTCGTAGATGGGCGCCTCGCCGCGATTCAGCGCTGCGATTTTGGCTTCATCGTGATCCACGCAAGCGACCTGCATGCCGAACTCCGCAAAGCCGACGCCGCTCACCAGGCCCACGTAGCCGCTGCCGACTACGCACACCTTCATGCCCCGATCTCCCGCCGGGCGTGCTCACCGGGGCCGTAGAAGTTGGGGCCCTGCGTGCCGGGCAGGACGCCCAGGACGACCCACGCGAAGGGCAGGATAAACGCAACCAGGGCCCACCACCCCGACAGGTTCTGGTCGTGCACCCTTCTCACCATGGCGGATATCATGGGGACAAGTACGACGAGAAGAAACAGTGCATGCAGGGGAGATACCGGGTATAGCGTTTCGTGCGAGCCCGCCCCGTTCGGCGAGCCCGGCGCGTCCTGAAACTCCGGGCCGGTGAGTGCGCCGATCAGGAACGAGATGACAAAGGCGAACAGGTGGAAGTACCAGAACTCGCTCCGGCTCGCGCGGCCGCGCCAGGTGAAACTTTTGCTGAAGCACGAGCCCACGGCTTCGGTGAAGGTCATGACGGTTTCCTTTTTTCGGTTTCGGGTTTGCGTTCGGGGGCAGGTGTGGGTTTGCGTTCGGGTGCGGGTTCGGGTTTTGCCGGGCCGGGTGGGCCGGGGTCCTGGGGGCCTTCTTCAGCGGGTCGCCCGACGCTTTTGCCTTCGCCGACCGGCGCTTTCGCCGGGCCCCTTTCGCCCGGCCCCGGCGTTCGCAGCCTGCTGCGCGCCGGGCGCACGCGCATTGGCCTTCTTCTTAGCGGGCGCCCGGCCCGCCCACGCGCCGTCCGCTGCTGCGCTGCAAGGCCTCCAGGTCGGCCTCGACCATGATGCGCACCAGCTCGGCAAAGGGCGTTTTCGCGCGCCAGCCGAGTTCCTCGCGCGCCTTGGCCGGGTCTGCAAGCAGGTGATCCACCTCTGCGGGCCGCAGCAGCGCCGGGTCGCTGTGCACGAAGTCCGCCGGGTCCAGCGCGAGCTGCGCGAAGGCGTGCTCCACAAACTCGCGCGGCGTGTGCGCCTCGCCTGTTCCCACCACGTAGTCCGCGGGCTGTTCCTGCTGCAGCATCAGCCACATCGCGTGCACATACTCGGGCGCGTAGCCCCAGTCGCGGCGCGCATCCAGGTTGCCGAGCCGCAGCTCGTCCGCAAGCCCCAGCTTGATGCGCGCGGCGCCTTCGCTGATGCGGCGCGTAACGAACTCGATGCCACGGCGCGGCGACTCGTGGTTGAACAGAATGCCCGACACGGCAAACAGCTCGTAGCTCTCGCGGTAGTTCACTGTTATGTGATGTCCATACACCTTGGCGACGCCGTAGGGGCTGCGCGGGTAAAAGGGCGTGGCCTCGTTCTGCGGCGTCTCGCGCACCTTGCCGTACATTTCGGAACTGGAGGCCTGGTAGAAGCGAATGGCGGGGTCCACCTGGCGCAGCGCGTCCAGCATGCGCGTTACGCCGAGTGCGGTGAACTCTCCCGTCAGCGAGGGCTGGCGCCAGGAGGTCGGAACGAAAGACTGGGCGGCGAGGTTATAGACTTCCTGCGGCCTCGCCGCCTGCAGCGCGTTCACCAGCGAGCTCTGGTCGAGCAGGTCCGCCTGGTGCAGGGTGATGCGCCCTGCAAGGTGCGCGATGCGCGAGGCGCCCTCATGGCTCGACCGCCGCACCACGCCGTGCACCTGGTAGCCTTTTTCGAGCAGCAGCTCGGCCAGGTAGGAACCGTCCTGACCGGTGATGCCGGTAATCAGGGCTGTGCGCCCGCTCATCGCTGACCCCCTTTGTGGCCTTTGTGGCGCTCGCGCCCCGGCGCTGCGGCGCTGCGGCGAGGCCCCCGCCCGCGGGATGCCCGTTTTGATACCTTTTGATGCGCGCCGCGGGGCCGGCCCCCGCGGGCAGGTACCGGGTGGCGCCGGGCCGGGCCGCATCGACGGGCACGCCCTCAGCCTACCAAAAAATCGCGCGCGGCGTGACGCGGAACGCATGCCCACGCGCGGCCCGGGACGCCCGGACTATTGCGCGCGCCGGCGCGCCCCCCGAAGCCGAGGGGGCGCCGATGCGTGCAGGCAAAGGAAGGGCGGGAGAACCAGTTGGGCAAAACAGAAAAGAAAGCACGGAAGGCGGGTGGAAAGGAAACGCTCGAGCAGCGCATGGAAGCCATGGTGCGCGACCTCAACCACCACCTGCGGCGCTACCACGTGGAGGACGACCCGGAGATCAGCGACGCGGAATACGACCGCCGCTTCCGGGAACTGGAGGCGCTGGAGCGGGAGAGCGGCTTTTCGCTGCCGGATTCGCCCACGCAGCGCGTGGCGCCGGCGCCCGCCGAAGGTTTCAGCCAGGTAGAGCACCAGGCGCCCATGCTCTCGCTGGACAACGCCATGAACGAAGCGGAACTGCGCGCCTGGGAAGAGCGCTGCCGCCGCAGTCTGGACATCGAGGCGCAGCTCGAAGTGCTGGTGGAGCCGAAGCTGGACGGCGTGAGCGTGGAGCTGATCTACGAAGACGGCGAGTGGCTGCTGGGTTCGACCCGGGGCGACGGGATAGCCGGCGAAGACGTGAGCCACAATCTGCACCACCTGCTTTCGATTCCGCGCAAGCTGAAAGGCGCGGCGGCGCGCAAGGCGGGACGCATTTCGGTGCGCGGCGAAGTGGTGCTGCCCCGGCGCGCCTTCCAGCGCCTGAACCGGCTGCGCCTTGCGCGCGAGCAGGAACCCTTCGCCAACCCGCGCAACGCCGCCGCGGGCGCGCTGCGCATGCTGCACGACGTGGACGTGGAACGCCTGCGCGCGCTTTCCTTCATGGCATACCAGGTGGTGGGCGCGCCGGCGGGCGACATCGAGAAGCAGTCGCAGCTCCTGGAGCAGCTCGAGAGCTGGGGCTTTTCGGTGAGCCCGGAAGTTCGCCTTTGCCCCGATACCGATAGCGCCGTGGCGGCGCACTTCGCGCTGCTGGAGCGACGCGCCGACCTGCCGGTGGAAATAGACGGAACCGTTTTCAAGGTGAACGCGCTGGCACTGCAACGCGACCTCGGCGTGCTGGCGCGCTCGCCCCGCTGGGCGGTGGCCTTCAAGTTCCCTGCCGAGCAGGAACAAACGGAGGTGCAGGAAATTTTCACCAGCGTGGGGCGCACCGGCGTGCTCACCCCCGTGGCCCGGCTGAAGCCGGTGTCTGTAGGCGGCGTGACCGTTTCCAATGCCTCCCTGCACAACCAGGATGAGATAGACCGCAAGGATGTGCGCGTGGGCGACACGGTGGTGATCCAGCGCGCGGGGGACGTGATCCCCCAGGTGGTGAAGGTGATCAAGAGCAAGCGGCCAGCGAATGCGAAGCGCTTCCGGCTGCCGAAGCGCTGCCCG
>CAZJXU010000358.1:0-2067 GCA_964550095.1 uncultured Spirochaetales bacterium
CTCCAACGAGGGCGACCTGGTCGCCGACTTCTTCTGCGGCTCGGGCACCACGCTAGCCGTGGCCGAGAAACTGGGTCGCCGCTGGATCGGCAGCGACCTCGGGCGCTGGGGCACGCATGTCACCCGCAAGCGCCTGCTGGAAATCGAGAACTGCAAGCCCTTCGAGATACTGAACCTCGGCAAATACGAGCGCCGGCACTGGCAGGGCGTGACCTTCGGCGAGGCGAAGAAGGGCAAAGCGAAAGGCAAAGCGCTGAGCGAGCAGGCCCTCTACGAATACCTGGCCCTGATCCTGCGCCTGTACGGCGCGCAGCCCCTGCCCGGCATGACCCACCTGCACGGCAAGAGGGGCAAGGCCATGGTGCACATCGGCGCGGTGGATGCGCCGGTGACGATCGGTGAAATAGACGCGGCGGTGGATGAGTGCGCGAGCCTCAAACAGGGCGAGCTGCACGTGCTGGGCTGGGAGTGGGAGATGGGCCTCTCGGGCCTGATGGCCGGGGAGGCGAAGAAGAAGGGCGTGAAGCTGCTGCTTTTGCAGATCCCCCGCGAGGTGATGGAACAGCAGGCTGCGGAGAAAGGCGACGTGCGCTTTTTCGAGCTGGCCTACCTGGAGGCAAAACTTGTGAAGCCGAAGAAGCGCAGCGTGCAGGTGGAACTCAAGGACTTCGTGATCCCCAACCCCGAGCTGATCCCGGACGAGGTGCGCGGCAAGGTGAAAAAGTGGTCGGACTACATCGACTACTGGGCGGTTGACTGGGATTTCCGCAACGACACCTTCATGCAGGGCTGGGTGGCGTACCGCACGCGCAAGGAGCGGGGGCTCGAGCTGGCCTCCGACACGCACGCCTACGAAAAGAAGGGCCGGTACAAGATTCTGGTTAAAGTGATCGACATCTTCGGCAATGACACCTCGCAGATTTTCGACGTGGAGGTGAAGTAGCCGTGCCGAAGCGAAAGCCCGTGATCGCCTACGACAGGGATTTGCCCGCCATCCCGGGCCGGCGCCCGTGGACCCGGCCCACTTCATACCTGGTGAAGGACGCCGAGGCGCAGACCGGCTGGCGCGAGGACGATTCCGGCCGCCGGCCCAGCAAGCTGCTGCTGCCGCCGAAGATACGCGCCGATGTGGATGACTGGCGGGAGGGCGGCTACCAGGGCGCATCCGACGTTGCACTTCGCCTTTTCGAGTACTGGTTCGAGGAAGACCACGAAGTCGCCGGCTTCAGCGCGCCATTCCGCTATTACTTCTGCCAGCGAGAGGCGATTGAAACGCTGGTGTGGCTGGTGGAGATCGCCGGGCAGCGCGACGTGCAGAAGCTGATTAATGACTATGCGACGGACAGCGGAGAAGACCTGCTCGGCAGCGAACTGCGCTTCGAGACCGCGATGGACGGCCGCAGGCGGGTGCGCCGCCATGTACCCGAAAGCAACAGTGAAAGCGTGCAGGACTTGCCGCCCGAAGACCTGCGCCGCTTGGCTTTCAAGATGGCCACCGGCTCGGGCAAGACCTGGGTGATGGCCATGGCCATAGTCTGGTCCCGCTTCCACAAGCAGCGGGTGTCCGGTTCCGAACTCTCGACCAACTTCCTGGTCGTTGCGCCCAACGTGATCGTCTATCAGCGGCTGGAGAAGGACTTCGCCGCGAACCGCATCTTCCACCAGTTGCCCCTGATCCCGCCCGAATGGCGCGGCGCCTTCAGCCAGAACGTGATCCTGCGCGGCGAGGCCACGGAGCCGGACGCCTCGGGAAACCTGTTCCTCACCAACATCCACCAGCTTTACGAATCGCGCGGCCGCGAGTGGACGCCCGAAAACGCCATCGATGCGCAGCTCGGCCCGAAGCCTGCGAAGGACCTTTCAGCCTCGGGGCAGCGCTCGATGCTGGATCGTGTGAAGTCGCTCAAGGACATCGTGGTGCTGAACGACGAGGCCCACCACGTTCATGACGAGGACCTGGAGTGGAGCCGCTCGCTGCTTTCCATTCACCAGGCGCTGCCGCAGGGGCTCGCCGCATGGCTGGACTTTTCGGCCACGCCCAAGGACCAGGACGGGATGTACTTCCCG
>CAZJXU010000359.1:0-3268 GCA_964550095.1 uncultured Spirochaetales bacterium
CAAGCGGCTGCGCGACATGGGCGTGCATCGCCTGCTGACGGCGCCGCCGGGCTTCACGCCGGATGCCCTGGAAAAGGGCCTCGATAAATACGCCGCGCTGATCGCCAAGTGTTCGTAGCCGCCCCGGTCAAAGGCGCCGCGTCAGAAGTCGCCGCGGTCCAAGCTGCCGCGTCAGAAGACGATCGGGTCAAAGGCGCCGCGGCTCAAGCTGCTCGGGTCAAAGCCGCCTCGGCCAAAGGCTCCGCGTCAGAAGCCACCGCGGTCAAAGCCGCTCCGGTCATCGCCGCCTCGGCCAAAGCCGCAGCGCACGGGAGGCTGGCGTCGTGAGCGATTTCGAACTGCGCCCCTTTGCGAATGGCATCGGCGCCGAAGTGTTCGGCCTGGATGTTTCGAAGCCGCTCGCGCCGCAGGACGCACAAAGATTGCGCGAGGCGTTTTTGCACTGCCACGTGCTGGCGCTGCGCGACCAGCGCCTCCAGCCGCGTGCGCAGCTCGAGTTTGCGCGCATTTTCGGCGTGCCGGAGCAGCACGCCATCGTGGAGGGCATGTCCGGCCTGCCCGAGGTGATTCGCGTGCACAAGCCCGCAGGCGCGAAGGCCGGCTTCGGCGTGGGCTGGCACACGGACAACAGCTTCCAGGAAGCGCCCACCGGCGCCACCGTTTTGTATGGCGAGGTGATACCGCCGCAGGGCGGCGACACGCTCTTCGCCGACATGGAGCGCGCTTTCGATGCCCTGCCCGCCGAGGAGCAGCAGACGCTCCTCGGTCTCAAGGCGGTGCACGGCGCGTCGCGGGCCTACGACCCGGACCTGGTCGGCAGGGAAAAGTACGAGGGCAAGGGGCCGCTGCGCTATCGCTACAGCGAGGCCGTGCACGCACAGACTCTGCATCCCCTGGTGCGCACGCATCCCGACACGGGACGTCGCGCGCTCTTTGTCAACCCGATGTTTACGCTCGGCGTTGAAGGCATGGACGAGGCGGAGAGCGAGCGCCTGCTCACGCGACTTTTTGAACACGGCGCGCGCCCCGAGTTCCAGTGTCGCCTGCGCTGGAAGCCGGGCACGCTGGCGATCTGGGACAACCGCTGTGTCTGGCACAACGCCATGGACGACTACCACGACCACGAGCGCCTGATGTACCGGGTGACCCTGGCGGGAGAGCGCCCGTTTTGAACGTGACTGCCTCATCACCGACGGAAGCAGCGGGCGTCCGCAGCGAGCGACCGCGCTTGCTGGTGCTGGACGCCTATCACGCCGAAGGCCGCCGGGCGTTGCACAAGGCCGACCTGCAGCCCGCAGGCGAGTTGTATCGACGTTTGCTGGAGCAGTTTTCGCCCGATGCACAGGTAGATGTGTGTCTCGCGGCCGATGCAGACGTCAACCCGCCGCCGGGAGGGCTCGGCGCGTACCAGGGCGCGTGCTGGACAGGCTCCAGCCTGGCGGCGCACAAGGGCGAGAACCCCAGCGTGCGCCGCATGGTCGAGCTTTGCCGGGCGCTGTTTCGCGCGGGCGTGCCCCAGTTCGGCAGTTGCTTCGCCGCGCATCTGGCGGTAACTGCTGCGGGCGGCGCCTGCGCGCGGCATCCGCGCGGCCGCGAGTTCGGCGTGGCGCAGCCGATTCGCCTCTCGCCCGAAGGCGTGCGCCACCCGCTCTTCGCCGGACGCGCGCCGGTTTTCCAGGCGCTGGTTTGTCACGAAGACGAGGTGGTGCGCCTGCCGCCCGGCGGGCGCGTGCTGGCCGGCAACGACTGGTGCCGGGTGCAGGCGCTGGAAGTGGAACACGAAGCCGGCCGTTTTTTTGCGCTGCAGTATCACCCGGAGTACGACCTCGCCGAAGTGGCGAAGATAGGCAAGGCGCGCGAGGCGGAACTGATCGGCCAGGGGCGCTTTGCGAGCCCGGACGAGGCCGAGAGCTGGCGCAGCAAGATGATCGCGCTCTCTGCAGACCCTTCGCGCCGGGAGCTGGCCGAGGAACTGGACGTCGGTGAAGAGGTGCTCGACCCGCTGCAGCGCGCGGGGGAATTGCGGCGCTGGCTGAAGGAAATATCCGCCGCGCCGCGCGGCCCCGGCCCTCGCTGAACATGTGCGCGGGGGAATTGCGGCGCCGGCTGCAGGAAATTGCCGCTCGCTCACGCGGCCCCGGCCCCCGCTAAACATGTGTGCGACCGAATTGCGGCGCCGGCTGCAGGAAATATCCGCCGCGCCGCGCGGCTCCGGCCCTCGCTAAACTGGGGGCCTGCTCGTCACCCTTAGGCCCGGCGCCCCTGCCTCCCTGCACGCGGCGCCTGGAGGAACCGCCATGCCCGGACCGCTCGCAGGAATTCGCGTCATCGATGCAAGCGCCGTTGTTTCCGGCCCGCTGGCCGCCATGATGCTGGCCGACCAGGGCGCGCAGGTGATCAAGGTCGAGCCCCCCGGCATCGGCGACGTGATGCGCGTGGCGCCCTTTCGCCGGGGCGGCCTGAACGGATTTTTCATCAACTGCAACCGCGGCAAGCGCAGCGTGGTGATCGATCTTGGCAAGGATGAAGGCCGTGCGCTGATGCACGACCTGCTGAAGGGCGCCGACGTCTTCATACAGAACTGGCGGCCGGGAGCGGCGGAGCGTCTCGGGCTCGGTTACGAAGAACTGGCGCGCATCAACCCCGGCCTGGTGTACTGCGCGATCAGCGGTTACGGCCCCGACGGCCCCTACGCAAACCGGCGCGTGTATGACCCCATCATCCAGGGGCTGAGCGGACACGTGGCGATTCAGAAGCACCCCGACCTGCCGCTGCCCGACCTGGTGCGCAACATCGTGTCGGACAAGTCGAGCGCCTACACCGCAGCGCAGGCCATTACCGCCGCACTGCTCGCGCGCGAGCGCGGGGAGAGCGGGCAGCGCATCGACGTGCCGATGCTCGATGCATCGCTGGCATTCTTCTGGCCGGACGGCATGATGAAACACACCCTGCTCGGCGAAGACATCCAGGAAGGACCCGCGCTCTACGACGTGTACCGGCTCTGGGAGACTGCCGACGGACACATCGTCTGGTTCGCCAGCTCGGATTCCGAATACTTCGGCCTGTTTCGCGCCATCTCCCGGCCCGAGTGGTGCGAAGACGAACGCTTCAGCACCATCGCCGCGCGCACCAAAAACCAGGAAGAACTGGGCGCCGAGCTGCAAAAGGCCTTCGCCGCCTTCACCACCCAGGATCTGTACGCGCGCATGGTGGAAGAGGATGTGCCGGTGGGCCCGGTGCTCAGCATCGAGCAGGTGCTGGAGGACGA
>CAZJXU010000360.1:0-6262 GCA_964550095.1 uncultured Spirochaetales bacterium
CGGGCCTGTACGCGGACCACATCGAAAACGTGTTCCTGCTCTGGCGACGCAAGGTGGGTTTGCATCGGCGCGGGCCCGGGCTCAGCACGAAGCACTTCCGCGTGCCCCCGCGTTCGGGCGATCAGCAAAGCCTGTTCGACGCTTCCTGAGCGATGGGCGCGTGAAGCGGCGGTAACGACTGGGCGCGGGGCGGCGGCGCGACCGACGGGGCGGCGATGCCGCACGCAAACGAATACGCGGGGAAGACGCGGCGGTGATGCGGCGGGGCGGGGCGATGTTGGCAGTCAACACTAAAAGGCTCCACGCCGTGCGCGCCTTCGGATATGCTCCCGGCCATGCCGGGGGAAGCGGAACTTCGAGCGCTGCTGCGCCGCATCGACGGGCGCGGTTACGGGGCATACCGCGAGCTGCGCGGCGCCGCCTTCGAAGTGCAGGGCGTTTCGCTGCTGATCGACCACGTGCAAGGCGACCCTTTCGCCGCGCCCTCCCGGCTTAGGCTGCGCATTCCGGCGCGGGTGGCAGGCTGGCCCGCCTCGCTCACGCAAAACCGGCTTAGGCGCATTGCATTCGTGGACTTCCTGGCAAGACGCGCCGAGCGCGCCGTCCGCGGCATGCAGCGCAGCGCCCGCGGCTCGGGCAAAAGCGGCATGATCTTTATTAACGCGCCGCGCCAGGCGGTGCTGGAGCGCAACACGGCGCGGGCCGACGGCGAGATTATCGAACTGCGCGTGGAAGCGGGCCTGCCCGCGGCCGGACGGCGCGTGCTGGGCGGCGAAGCAGACGCGCTGCTCACCGGGGATCTGCCGGCCCTGGCGCGGGCGGTTCTGTACGCCGATGAAGAAGCGGGCGCGGCGGCGACGCGCCATGCCGACGGCTGCGAAAACCACGCCGCGCTGCAACGCGCGCTGGAAGAGCGCGGCCTGGCGGCCTTCGTGGCGGACGGCGCATTGCTGCCCCGCGAAAGCGGCGCATCGGACAAGCCCATGCGCGAAGGCGCCCTGCCCTTTGCCGCGCCGCCCGAGCTGCGCGTGACGCTGGAGCTGCCGCACCCCCTGCCCGGGGACGGCGGCGGCGGCGAGCCATGCATCAGCGGCATGGGCGTGCCCGCCGGCGTAACGCTGATTGTGGGCGGCGGCTACCACGGCAAATCCACCCTGCTGCGCGCACTGGAAGCCGCGGTGCGTCCGCACCCGCCCGGGGACGGCCGCGAACTCGTGGCGAGCCTTCCCGGCGCGGTGAAGATTCGCGCCGAAGACGGGCGCAGCGTGGTCGGCTGCGACATCCACGGCTTTATCGACGGCCTGCCGGGCGGACGCAGCACGCACGCCTTCAGCAGCGCCGATGCCAGCGGCAGCACCAGCCAGGCCGCGGCCATTGTCGAAGCGCTGGAGGCCGGCGCGCGCCTGCTGCTGATCGACGAAGACAGCTCGGCCACCAACTTCATGGTGCGCGATGCGCGCATGCAGGCGCTGGTTGCAGGAGAGCGCGAGCCGATTACGCCCTTCGTGGACCGCGTGCGAGAGCTATACGAGCGCTTCGGCGTTTCCACGGTGCTGGTGATGGGCGGCTCGGGCGATTACTTCGACGCTGCGGACACGGTGATAGAAATGCGCGAATACCGGGCCTTTGACGTAGGAAAGGCCGCGCGGCGCATCGCCGAGGCCATGCCCGGCAAAAGGAAGCGCGAAACGCGCGCGCCGCTGGCAGCCGCCGCGCCGCGTGCGCCGGCGCCGGAGAGCATCGACCCGGGCTACGGAAAGCGCGCGCGGCGCATCGAAGCGCGCGGGCTGAACGAAGTCGTATTCGGCGCGCAGGTGATCGACCTGCGCGGCGTCGAACAGTTGGTGGAGCCGGCGGAAGTGCGCGCCGTCGGTTACGCGCTGGCCACGGCGCGGCGTTTCATGGGGCAGGGGCGCAGCGTCGCCGATGTTTTGGACGCCCTGGAAGCGCTGCTGGACGAAGACGGGCTGGACGCGCTGGACAAAGCCGCGGGCCTCGCGCGCCCGCGCCGTTTTGAAATTTCCGCCGCGCTGATGCGCCTGCGCACACTGCGCTTTGCGAATGCATGACTCTATTCTCGCAGACGCCTGATTTTGGAAATCAAGGCCGCCTGGCTTCCGCTGCCCTTGAGCCTGTTGCAATGCCCGCAAAGGAGCTGCAGGTTTGTCAACACGTCCGTTCCCCCCTTGCTGCGAGGGACGATGTGGTCGATCTCCATGTTTTCCTTCCGGGTGAAGTGCGTGCCGCATCCATTGCAGTTTCCGTTCTGTTTCCCGTACAGCCTTTCTTTGTTCTCGGGGTTGTTGTATTTGGGAACGGGGCCCAGGTCCGTGCGTTCCGGAATGTCGGTGCGATGCACCGCTTTCCAATTGAGCAGCGATGCTTCTTTCCGCATTCGCTCTTTAACCAGGTCAATGGTTTTGGAGCCGAGGTCAATGCCGACCCACTTCCGCTCCAGCCTTCCTGCTGCGACGCATGTCGTCGCGCAGCCGCAAAAGGGGTCGAGCACCATGTCTCCCTGGTTCGTGGACGCCATGATGAGATATTCGAGCAGCACCCGTGGCTTCTGGGTCCTGTAGCCCGTGCGCTCTTTCGACATGGAATTGAGCGAGGGCAGCATGATGACGTCATCCGGAGTCTTCCCCTTGGGCGCCTTCCGCCCCGCCTGCCCTCCCTTTTTATATCTCCACTCGGTCATGCCGCTGTCGAAGGGCTGCAGAATGTCCTCCCGGTTGAAGGTCCACTGCTGGTCTTTGGAGTACCAGAAGATGGTATCGTGCGCGTTCGCCATTCTGCGCTTGCCCCGGCTGGCGTTTTTGTAATACCAGATAACTTCATTGATGAAATTCGACTTCCCGAATATCGCGTCCAGCGTCAGCCTGAGGTAATGGTTCGCGTGCTTGTCGCAATGCAGGAAGATACTCCCGCCGGGTTTCAGGATGCGGTGCATCTCCATGATGCGGGGCATCATGTATATGAGATACGCCATCATGGACTTCCCGTTGACTTCCCGGGTTGCAGTCAACAGCGCGTAAAGGCTCGGGTACTGCGATTTAATGAGTTCGTACCAGGCCTCGTCAATGTCGCTCAAGCCCCAGGTGTCTTTGAAGGCGGCCCCGGCGGCCTTGCTCCCTATCGGCGCCGCATAGTTGTGGTTGCTGTTGAACGGGGGGTCGAGATAAATCATCTCCACCGACTCTGAATTCATGCCCCGCATAACATCGAGATTGTCCCCGGTCCATATCGTCTGGTTTTTCCAGTTGGGGGCGCCCATGAACGCAATGCCCTCCTTTCGTTTCACGGGGCATCGTAAGTCATTTTCCCCGTAGCATCAAGGCTGTCCGTGCGGCGCCGGCTCACGGCTCCGTGCAGGTGCAGGCCCCTGGAGGCCCCAGCCCTCCTGGTCCGTGAAAATCCGCCCGCGGCGCGCCTTCCCGCCGGGCGAGGCGGCGGGGCTTTGCCAACAGGTGGACCCGGCGTGCGCCCGCGCCGGGAGCGCCGTGACGGGGCGGAGCGGCGCGTGACGGGCGGGCCGGCGGGTCAGCGCAGGCGGTCGCCTGGGCGTCGTTTCCACCTGTTTACGCCTGTCTATGCCTGTTTGCGCACGATTCCCCCGGAGGAAGCCCGGCGCTTGAACCAGGTTAAAGTATACAATTCTGAATCCGGATTCATAATCCGGAATCAGAATGAGCCCTTGACTTCCGCCCGGCAAAGCGCGAAAATGCCTCCACACGGGTTCTTGCTGTGATGTGCTGTGACCTGCTGTGATGTGATGTGTGCGAGCCCGTGCCCGGAGGTGAACTGCCATCGCTTCTTCACCCAAACGTGGAGCGCGTGGGGAGGAGAGCGCCAATCCGCCGATTGTCGCTCGAGAGCCCGCGTCCTTGCGTGCATCGTCCCGTCCTTCGGGCAAAAATGCGCAGGACGAAGAGGCTGCCCGCGCCAAGGAAGAGGCCCAGCGCAAGCAGACAGAGCAGCGCATCCTGCGTTTCGTCGATGCGGCGCAGCAGATCATACTCGAGGATGGCGACTTCTCCATTCTGGACGTGGCCAGGAAATCCGGGCTCTCGCTGTACACCTTCTATCGCATTTTCAACGGTAAAGACGACTTGATATTGCAGCTCCTGGATGTCTCCTTTCGGCGCTCCGCCACCGACATCGAAAACAAAAACCGGCGCATCAAGGACCCGATGAAGCGCCTGAACAGCGCCATCCATGAACTGACACAGTGGGTGTACCAGCCCGAAATGCAGAAGTTTCGCCTGTGGCTGATCCGCAACCTGCAACGCCTGGCCATCGAACATCCGGACGCCATGCGCGAGGTGTTCGAGCCCTACTACCAGCTCATGGAGCGGGAGATCGAAACGGGTCAGAAGATCGGCATGTTCCGCCAGGAAGATCCGCGCGCACTGACCACGCTGCTGCTTTATGTCCTGCTGGGTTGTGTATACGGAAAGTTCATGGAATCGGGTTCGGCCGCCACGACCGAACAGATCCGGGAGTTCTGCAGCCATGCACTGACGGATTCCCCCCCTGTACCATTCACGAAGCCCCCGGGGCCCTGACGGGAGACCGATTCGTGGAGGTGATGAAGGCGTCTCATGATGGCGATCTCCGGGCAGGCATCCCGGCGCATCGCCGGGCGCAGCGGCTACTTTTCTCCGCATGTCCCCCATTCCGGGGGGCGACGGGCCAGCTGGCCGGGAGCGACCAACGCCCCCTGTGCCTCGAGCACCTGGGGGGGACCCGTGCCCCGGCCTTCTGCCGCGACGGACGTCCCGTAGGGAGTTGCGCCATCGAGCGCCGGTACAGGGATTGACGAGCGTTGCGGCGGCCCGGCCACCTGCCACACAAAGGAGGAAGTTCATGAGTGAGTTCAACAGATACGCCGGCATCGACTGGGGCTCGGAGAGCCACCAGGCCTGCGTCGTCGACGGCGCCGGAGCCGTTCTCGGCGGGCGGGCGTTCCAGCACGGCGGCGAGGGCCTCGCCGCCATGGCCGACTGGATCATCGCCACTGCCGGCTGCGGGGTCGATGAGATCGGCGCCGCCATCGAGGTACCGCACGGCCCGGTGGTGGAGAGCCTGATGGACCGCGGCTTCGCGGTGCACTCGATCAACCCGAAGCAGGTCGACCGGTTCCGGGACCGGCTCTCGCCCGCCGGAGCCAAAGACGACAGCCGCGACGCCCAGGTGCTCGCCGACGCGTTGCGCACGGACACCCGGCGCTTCCGCCGCCTCGAACCAGTCGACCCGACGGTGGTTCAGCTCCGCGAGTGGAGCCGCATCGCAACGGAACTCACCGCGCAACAGAACGCGCTCACTAACCGCATCCGCGAGCAGTTGTGGCGCTACTACCCGCAGTTCCTCAGCGTCGAAAAGGACTTCTCCAAGGAGTGGGTGAACGAACTGTGGGCACTCGCGCCGACGCCGGAGATAGCGCGCCGCGTCCGCAAGTCCTCGGTCGCGGCCATTCTCAAGCGCCACCGGATCCGGCGCATCGATGCCCCCGAGGTGCTGCGCATTCTGCGCGAGCGCCCCATAGCCGTCGCCCCGGGCACCGCCGAGGCCGCCGTCGACCACATCCGCATCATCGCCGGGAGCCTTCAGTTGCTCCGCGGGCAGATGAAGGAAGCCTGCCACCGCATGGACAAACTCATCGACGGAATCGCGGCAGCGGAAGACGCGCCGGGGATGGGAGAGCAGCGTGACGTGGAGATCCTGCAATCCCTGCCAGGAGTGGGCAGGATCGTCCTCGCCACGCTGCTCGCTGAAGCATTCGGGCTTCTGCGGGGTCGAGACTACCACGCCTTGCGCCTGATGTGCGGCATCGCCCCGGTCACCCGCCAGTCGGGCAAGAGCCGGGTCGTCCGCCGCCGCCTCGCCGCCAACAAGCGCCTCCGGGACGCCATGTACCACTGGGCACGGGTCGCGGTGCAGCTCGACCCGGTCAGCAAGGCCAAGTACCAGGCCCTCCGCCAGCGCGGCCACGGTCATGCACGGGCCCTCCGCACCGTCGGCGACCGCCTCCTCAACGTCGCCTGCGCCATGCTCCGGAACCAGACCGTCTTCACCCCGCTCCACCGGGAGACCCGCCATGCCGCGTAGCCAGGCCGGAGCCCGGTCGCGGCGGCTTACAGCCCGCCGGGGTCTCTTTACAAATGGTAGGGAGTCCCCCCCTTGCGTTTTGCGGGGCGCGCGGCGCAACGCCGGCGGGCACGGGGCCGCCGGAGCGGGTTCCGGGACCGGTCACGGGTTCATC
>CAZJXU010000361.1:0-5401 GCA_964550095.1 uncultured Spirochaetales bacterium
TCGTCCTTGAAGCGCTTGAGCGAAGCGATTTCTCCGTCGTAAATCTGCACGCCGTCGCGAAGCAGGCGGCAACGCGCGCCGCGCCGCACCAGGCCGTCGTCCACGTGGCAGCCCGCGATCACGCCGACGCGCGGTATCGAAAAGGTCTCGCGCACCTTTGCCGAACCCAGCACCACGTCGCTGCGGGTGGGAGGCAGCAGGCCCGCCATGGCGGCCTTGACGTCGTCGAGCACCTCGTAGATGACCTGGTAGTTGCGAATCTCGACGCCGGAATCTTCCGCCAGGCGGCGCGCCTTGGTCTCGGGACGCACGTGAAAACCGATCACGATGGCCTCGCCGGCCTGGGCGAGCTGCACGTCGCTCTCTCCGATGGCGCCGACGCCGGCGGAGAGCACGGTAACGCCCACGCGCTCGGTGGCGAGTTTGGAAAGGGCGCCCTGCAGCGCTTCGCTGGAGCCCTGGGTGTCGGCCTTGATCACCAGGCGGAGCTGTTCCGGCCCGGCGCCCGAAGCCCTGGCGAAGAGTTCTTCCAGGCTGACCTTCGCCCTGGCAGGCTGGGCTGTGCGCGTGCGCGCATGGCGCAGGCGGTGGTTCACGAGTTCCCGCGCGGCGCGTTCGTTTTCCACGATATTCAGCGCATCGCCCGCCTCGGGCACGCCCGACAGGCCCACCAGTTTCAGCGGCGTTCCCGGTACGGCCTCTTCGAGTGCTTCGCCAAGATCGTTGCTCATGGCGCGCACGCGCCCGAAGTGAACGCCGCTCACCACCATGTCGCCGCGGCGCAAAACGCCTTCCTGCACCAGCACCGTTGCCGTGGGGCCCTGCCCCTTCGAGAGGTGCGCCTCGACCACCACGCCCCGCGCGGGCGCGGCGCGGTCCGCCTTCGGCTCGATGATTTCATTTTGCAAAAGCAGCGCTTCGACCAATTTATCGAGCCCGGTGCGCGCGGTTGCGGAAATGTCCACGGCCAGCACCTCGCCGCCGAAGTCCTCCAGCACCACGCCGTGTTCCGTGAGGCGACGGCGCGTTCCCTCCGGGTCGGCGCCCGGCAGGTCGCACTTGTTGATGGCCACCACCAGCGGCACGCCTGCGGCGCGCGCGTGTTCAATGGCTTCCACCGTCTGGGGCATGATGCCCTCGCCTGCAGCCACCACCAGCACCACGATGTCGGTGATCTGCGCGCCGCGCGCGCGCATGGCGGTGAAGGCCGCGTGCCCGGGCGTGTCGATGAAGGTGATGGGTTGTTTGGCGCTGCGCACCTGGTAGGCACCGATGTGCTGGGTGATGCCGCCCGCTTCGCCGAGTGCCACTTTGGTTTCGCGCAGCGCATCCAGCAGCGAGGTCTTGCCGTGATCCACGTGGCCCATCACGGTGACCACGGGCGCGCGGGGCTGCAGGTCGGCTTCCCGGCCTGCGGCGGCAAGGCCCAGTACGCTTTCTTCCTGGAAGCCGGTGTTGCGCAGCTCGTAGCCGAACTCCACGGCGATTTGTTCTGCGACCTCTGCGTCGATGGTCTGCGTTACGGCCACCATGGTGCCGAGCGCCATCAGCTTGCCCTGCACCTTCGGCGCGCTGACTCCCAGTTGCTTGGCGAGTTCTCCGACGCTGATTTCGCCATCGACGCGCACCACCTTCTTTTCCGGGGCGGGCTGGGTTTTGCGCGCGGTTTTTTTGCCGGGCGGGGCGTCGCGCCGGCGCTTGCGCGGCGGGCGGGCCGTGCGCGCGGGCTGGAGCGAGAGGCGGCCGACCTGGCGCTGTGCGCCGCGCCCGGTCATCTGCCGGGCAATCTGCTCCTGCTCTTTCAGGTGCACCACTTCCTTGAACTGCTTGCGGCTCTGGCCGCCGCTCTCTTCGCGAGGCTGCGACTTCTGGCGACTGCTGCGTCCTGCTGCGGCTTTGCCGCCCTTGCCCTCCTCGCCTTCGCCTTCGCCGGCAGGGCTTTCGCCCTCGCCCGCTTCGGCCGGCGCGGAGGCCCCCGCCGCGGCCATCGCCGCCGCTTCGGCTTCGCTTTCGGGCGCGGCCTCTGCGGGCGGCGCTTGTTCCGGGACTGCGACGCTTTGCGGCGGCGCGGCGGCAGCCTCGGGCGCCTCTTCGACCGGGGACGGCTGGGCCGGGGGCGCCTCTGCTTCCTCGCTCTTTTTCTCTGCCGCGGCGCTGCTTTCCTGGGGTTTCTTTTCCTCCGGCGCCTTGCGCTTGCGGCGGCGAATCACCGGGCGCTTGCCGGTTTCGACCCGGGCCTCCACCGAGCGGCTGCGCTTCCTGGCGCCGAGTTTTTCGCGCAGCCGCTCCGCCACGTCGGGCTCCACGGAGGCCATCGCGTTTTTCAGCTCGACGCCCGCCGCACGCGCCTTCTCGACGAAGGCGTTGCGGTCAATGCCGAGCTCTTCGGCAATCTTGTATGCGCGAATCGCCATCGCCTTCCCTCTTACTTCGCGGCCTCGCCCGCACTCGCGCCTGCGCCTGCCTGCTCGCCGGGCGCTGCGGTGTCGGGTGATGCAGCATCGGGCGTTGCCTCGGGCGCCGCAGCATCAGACGCTGCAGCTTCGGGTGATGCAGCTTCGGGCGTGGCCTCGGACGCCGCAGCATCGGGTGATGCAGTATCGGACGCGGCCACGGGCGCGGGCGGCGCGGTGTCGGTCGCGGCTTCTGCTGCATCGTCACCGTCCGCCGGGTCGGCCTCTTCCGCCTGCGCCTTTGCATCCGCCGCACCCGCCTGCGCCGCTCTCCGGGCCGCTTCCGCTTCCTCTGCCGCACGGCGTTCTTCTTCCGCCTTGACCTGGAGCAGCTCGCGGGCGCTTTTGCGCAAGGCGTCGCAGGCCGCCTCATCGGCCTCCCCGATCTGCTCGAGCAGCTCGCTCGTGCACTCGGCCAGCTCTTCCAGTTTCCACACGCCGCCCTGAATCAGCATTTCGGCTTCCGCCTCGCCCCAGCCGGGGATGGCCGACGCCGCCCGGGTGTACCACTCGAGCAGCTTTTGCACCTCGCTTTCGCTGCGGATGTTGATGTCCCAGCCGGTGAGTTCCACCGCGAGGCGCACGTTTTGCCCCTTGCGGCCGATCGCGAGCGAGAGCTGGTCGTCGGGCACGATCACGTCCATCTGCCTGGCGGATTCGTCGATGATCGCCCGCGACAGCTCGGCCGGCGAAAGCGCACTGGTGACATAACGCGCGGGGTCGTCGTTGTGCGGCACAATGTCGATGCGCTCGCCGCGCAGCTCCTGCACCACCGCCTGCACGCGGCTGCCCTTGATGCCGACGCAGGCGCCCACCGGGTCCACATCGCCGTCCCGGGAAGCCACCGCGATTTTCGAGCGGCCGCCCGGCTCGCGGGCCGCCGAAACGATGCTGACGATGCCCTCGTAGATCTCGGGCACTTCCTGTTCGAAGAGCTTTTTCAGAAAGTCCACGCTGCTGCGCGTGAGAACGATCTGCGAGCCCTTCGCTTCCTGGTTGACCTCGCTGACGTAGGCGCGAATGCGGTCGCCCGGGCGATAGCTCTCGCGCGGCGTCTGCTCCTTGGAGGGCAGCACCGCCTCGGCGCGGCCGAGGTCCACCAGGATGGCGCCCTTTTCAAAGCGGCGCACCATGCCGTTCACGATTTCGCCCTTGCGGTCCTTGAACTCGTCAAAGACTTTCCCGCGCTCGGCGTCGCGCATGTGCTGCACGATCACCTGCTTGACCCGCTGCGCCAGGATGCGCCCGAAGCTGCGGGTGTCGAGCGGAATGCCGATCTCGTCGCCGACTTCCACGTCCGGGTCCAGGCGCCTGGCGTCTTCCAGCGTGATCTGTACCGCGTCGTCTTCGACCTGCTCCGTCACGGTGCGGAACTCGAAAATCTCGACCTCGCCGCTGCCCTGGTTGAAGCGCGCCTCGATCTCCTTGTCCACGCCGTACTCCTGCTTGGCGGCCTGCTTCATCGCTTCTTCAACGGAGGCAATGACCTGCTCGGGGTCAATGCCCTTGTCCTTGGCAATCTGGTCGATCTCGCGGCGGAGTTGGGTGATGTTCATGTGGTACTCCGGGTTTTGTTTTTGCGGCGCTGCGGCGAAGCAAAGTCGGCTTTGCTGAATTCGTAGAGGGTCTTCGCCCGGAGGATGGCGTCGAAGGGGATCTCCACCTGCTCCGCGTCGTCCTGCTCGAGGCGCACGCGGCCGGCCGCTAGGCTTTGCAGCACGCCGGTGAAGCGGCGGCGGCCGCCTACCGCCTCGCGCGTTTCGATTTTCACGCGGCGGCCGCACGCGGCGTGAAAGTCACGCTCGCGGCCCAGCACGCGCGACAGCCCCGGCGACGACACCTCGAGATCAAAGCGCACCGGCACCAGGTCCTCGGCGTCGAGATGCACGCCCAGCTCGCGGGCGACCTCGGCGCACAGTTCCACCGGCACCCGTCCGTCTCCCCGGGCGTTATCGACGATCACGCGCAGCAACCAGGGCGCCGGGCCGGTACGGCGTTCGACGTCCACCAGCTCGAGATCGTGCCCCGTAACGACCGGCTCGATCACGCGCTTCATGTCTTCCGGGATGTGCCCGTACATCGCTTCCTTTGACCTCGTTCATCCTGTGTGTGCTCGTTCGTGTTCGCTGTTGCCCGGCGCCCGGCTGACCGGCCCTCCGCCGCCCCCTGACCTCACAGCGGGCCCAAAGACTGAAAAAGCCCCCGAGACTGGTCTCCCGGAGGCTTTTCATCTTTATCGAAAGAGGCGCTCCCAGAGGCCCCCCGTCATCCATCCCGCCGCCGGCGCCCGGAGGCGCAGGCACAGCGCGCTGCAAAAACAAAGCGGCGGGAAGGCAGGATGGAGAAGGCGGTTTTGCTCCCGCCTTTCCCGCTCCTTCCCTCACTCCGCCGCTTTTGCGGGGAGCGCCCGTGGGCACGCCCACAGGCACTGCACTTCGGGAATCCAGGCGAGCGAAAGGTTACCCGCCCCGGGCGAAATTGCAAATGGCGCCGGGCGGCTGCGCGGCGCCTGGTTTTGGCGGCCCGGCGGGCGGGAGACGGGACGCGGGCCGGGCGACCGGAGCAGGCGGGAGGCCCCGGGGCGGCAGGCGGCTGCGCGGCGCGCCTCAGGGCCCGCTCTCGGATGCCCCGTAGTCCACCCGCACCAGGGTCAGGCCGTGTGCGGGAGCGGTGGGGCCGGCGGCAGCCCGCTCTCGGATGATGCCCCGTAGTCCACCCGCACCAGGGTCAGGCCGTGCGCAGGGGCGGTGGGGCCGGCTGCAGCCCGGTCCCGGGTCGCCAGCAGGGCCGGCATGGAATCCGGCGCGCGGCGGCCGGCCCCCACCTGCAGCAGGGTGCCGACGGCGTTGCGCACCATGTGGCGCAAAAAGCCCTCGCCTTCCACCTCGAAGCACAACGCCGCGCCGCTCTCGCCGAAGGCTTCGAAGCGCGTGAGCCTGCGCCGGGCG
>CAZJXU010000362.1:0-6202 GCA_964550095.1 uncultured Spirochaetales bacterium
CGTTGCCGTCGGGGCTGGAAAATTGGGGGCTTGTAGTAAGACGGGGCCGCCGCTTGGGGCGGTCGTGCCTGTCAGTATCTGTAGCGAATGATCGAGCAGGCGCAGCGACGCAACAATCCGGGGTGTTGCTACCGCCCCCCCCCCGGAAGTTGGAGGCGCCGTCAGTACCTTCCGCGAACGCAAAGGCGCCGCTTTCGCACTTCCTCGATGTTGCAGTTTCCATCATCTCTCTCCTCCTCATGGTTCTTGCCGACCCTGCGGCCTCTGTGCACACACAGCATAGCCTGGCGGCCCGGAGTCGATACAGCGCCCGCAGCGGGCGCCCCCGACCGCCGCCGGCCTCTCCCCCGGGCCGGCGCTGTGTTCTGTCACTTATAGACCAGGCCGCGCAGGCGTGCAAACGGCAAGCGCCCCGGTGTCGTCCTGAAACGGGGCCGCCCGCCATCGCCCAGCGAGGGCAGCCGGTCGTATCGCCGCCCGCCGCGCCAATTTTGCCGACCGCCGCCATTCCTGCGTCCCGACCGGCCTGCCCCCCGGCCTGCACGGCGGCCCGCGTTCCGGCGTCCGGCCCGGCGCCCGAGAAGGCATCCCGGCCTCCGATTCAGCGGTCGCTAAGCTCCACGCCGCGATGACCGAAGCCAAAAACCCGGAGCAGGCGAGGCGGCAGCGCATGCGCGCGGGGCTGGTTTCGCTTGTGGCGGGCGCGCTGATTTTCGGCGGCAAGGTGGCGGCCTACGTGGTGACCGGCTCCGCCGCGGTTTTCTCCGACGCCATGGAGTCCATCGTCAACGTGGCCGCCGCGGCCCTGCTGGTGTGGAGCCTGGCGGTGGCGGCGCGTCCGCCCGACCGGGACCACCCCTACGGGCACGGCAAGGTCGAGTTCTTCAGCGCCGGTTTCGAGGGGCTGCTGATCCTGGTGGCAGCCGTGATGATCGCCATCCAGGCACTGCGCCAACTGGTCTCCGGCGAAGGCCCTGCGCAGCTTACGCTGGGCCTCGTGTTGCTGATGACGATGGGCGCGGCCAACGCGGCGCTGGGTTTGTACCTGCTGCGCATCGGCCGGCGCACCGGCTCGCTGGCGCTCACGGCCGACGCCCGGCACGTGCTGGCCGACGTGTGGACCAGCGTCGGCGTGGTGCTGGGCCTGCTCGCGGTCAAGTTCACCGGCCTCACAGTACTCGACCCGCTGATCGCCCTGGCCGTGGCGGCCTGGATTTGCCGGGAGGGCGCTGGCCTTTTGCGCGAATCCGTGCGCGGCCTGATGGACGAAGCCGACGATGCGCTGCTGGCCGAGCTGGCGGGAGACCTGGATGCCCAAAGGCCGGATGCCTGGATTGACGTGCACGGCCTGCGCGCCTGGCGTTCCGGCGCCGAGCTGCACGTGGATTTCCACCTGGTTGTGCCGCGCTACTTCGACGCGGAGCGCCTGCACGGCATTCACGAGACCCTGGAGCGATGCCTGCTGGGCCCGCCGCGCGGCGCCACCGGCGACGTGGTGGTGCACTTCGACCCCTGCGACAACTCGCACTGCGCGCAGTGCACGGTGGATGCGTGCCCGGTGCGCGCGCGCCCTGCAGTGGGCGCCCGGCCGCCGATTGACCTTGCGCGCGCGACGCGCGGCGACCCGGACACGCCGCACGCCGCCGGCGCGCGCCACTACTCGGGAGGCTGAGGCCCGGTCTGCTTCAGCGCCCCGCTCAGTTCACGCGCTGGATGGCGCCGCTTTCAAGGCGCTGCATGTAATCGGTCAGGTCCGCCTTCACCTTGCCGGCCAGGAACAGCACGCCCGCGATGTTGGGGAAGGACATGCCGAGAATCATCATGTCCCCGAAATCGACCACGGCGTTAAGTGACAGTACGCAGCCGGCCCAGCCGACGAACAGGAAGATCACCTTGTACAGGATGGCGCTGCGCTCGCCGAACAGGCTCACCCAGCAGCGCTCGCCGTAGTAGCTCCAGCTTATCATGGTGCTGAACGCGAACAGCACCGCGATCATGGAGAGCACGTACTTGAACCACGGGAAGACGCTCTCGAAAGCCCAGGAGGTCATGTTGATGCCGCTGCCTGCGTCCGGGGCCAGGTACGCGCCGGTCACCACCAGCACCAGCCCGGTCATGGTGCACACCACGACGGTGTCGATGAAGGGCTCGAGCAGGGAGACGATGCCTTCGCGCACCGGCTCGTTGGTGGCGCTGGCGGAATGCACGATGGCCGCGCTGCCCGCGCCGGCCTCGTTGGAAAAGGCCGCCCGGCGGAAGCCCTGGATCATCGCGCCCACCGCGCCGCCCGCCACGGAGGTGGGCGCCAGCGCTTCGTGCAGCATGACCATCACGGCGCCGCCCAGCTCGCCCGCGTGGACGGCCAGGATCACCATGCCGGTCAGCACGTAGGCGCAGCACATGAAGGGCACCAGGATGCCGGCCACTTCGCCGATGCGGCGGATGCCGCCCAGCGTCACCAGGCCGACAAAGAACACCAGCATGCCCCCGTACATCACCGCGCCTGCCTGGCTGTTGAAGAAGGGAAACACCGAGGCGAACTGGGTGAAGGACTGGTTGGACTGGAACATGTTGCCGCCGCCCAGGCTGCCGCCAATGCACATGAAGGCGAACACGACGGCCAGCACCTTGCCGGTGCGCGCCCAGCCGAGTTCCGCCAGCCCCCGGTGCAGGTACACCATGCCGCCGCCGGAGACGCGCCCGTTTTCGTCCACGATGCGGTAGCGCTGCCCCAGCACGCATTCGCAGAACTTCGAGCTCATGCCCAGGAAGCCGGCCAGCACCATCCAGGGCAGGGCGCCCGGCCCGCCCAGGCTGACCGCGATGGCCACGCCCGCGATGTTGCCCAGCCCCACCGTGGCGGAGAGCGCGGCCGACAGCGCCTGGAAGTGCGATATTTCGCCGACGTCGCCTTCGCGCGTGTAGCGGCCGCGCACGCAGGCGATGGCGTGGGTAAAAGCGCGCAGGTTGATGAAGCGGAAGTACAGCGTGAACCAGGCGGCGCCCGCCATCAGCCAGCACACCACCAGGGGCAGTTCGATTTCGTCGCTCCAGAACGCGAGGTCGAAGAAGATCACCGAGGCCAGCGGCGCCACCACCCACTCTGAAAAGATCTCGTCGAAGTGCATCAGCGCTTCGTTCAGGTCGTGGAGTGAAAGTTCCATCGCGCGTCATGTCCTTTTTTGATGGGGGACGAGGAGGCCCCTGTGAATGTGGAAGTGGATGTGGCTGTGGAAGTGCGCCGGCGCCGCGCGCTTTGCTGCGCCGCGGGCCCGGTGTTTGGCCCGGCCTTGTGGTGCAGTGCGCCGCGCGCCCGGCCCTTTGCGCGACGCGCCCGGCGCCCGGCCACCCGGCCCGGCGTTCGGCCCGCATCGGCGCTGGCCCACTCGACCCGGCGCCGGTCCACGCGGCGCGATCCGACATTCGGCCCGCATCGGCCTTCCTGCCTTCGAAACTGCCCCCGGAAGGCTGCCCCTTGTGATGCGGATACGGCCCCGGCCTTCAATACTTCGAGGCCGCTGCGCCGCACGGACGCTTCCGGGGCGGGCCGTGCCCGGTCCTTTCCGAGGGGCGCGCGCTTCTATAGCATACCCGCCGGGATTTTCGAACCCGGCGAACCTGGAGTGCCCGCCGAACACGGAAACACGGCGAACCCGGCGGCGGGCGCCCCGCCCGCATTGACATGCACCGACGCGCCTTGACGCGCTTTGCCGCCCGTTGACACAGCAGGACATGATGAAGACGCGCACCCTCTCTGAACATGCATCCAAGCAGCTTTTGTCCGCATACCGCATCCCCTTCTGCCGGGAGGAACTCGCAGCGGACCCGGACGCGGCGGCGGCCGCCGCAGCGCGCATCGGCTTTCCGGTTGCGGCGAAGCTGTGCGGCGACGGCATCGCGCACAAGACAGAACGGGGCCTGGTGCGGCTCGCGCTGGGCGACGAGGCGGCGGTGCGCCGCGCCGCCAAAGAGCTGCTTTCGCGCGCGCGCCCGGAAGACGGCGAGGTGGGCGTGCTGGTTGCCGAAATGGCGCCCGGCAAGCGGGAGCTGATCGCGGGCATGGTGCGCGACCCGCAGTTCGGCCCCTGCGTGCTGCTCGGCATCGGCGGCGTGATGACCGAAATCTGGCGCGATGTCGCCTTTGCCGCGGCGCCACTGAGTGCGAGCGATGCGCGCGCCATGGCGCACCGGCTGCGCGCAAAAGGCATGCTGCTGGCGCCCTTTCGCGGTGAAGTTGCAGCCGACCTGGACGCGCTGGCGGAAGTGCTGATGGCGCTGGGCAGGGTGGCGGTGGAGCGGCCCGATGTGGTCAGCATCGACCTGAATCCGCTGCTGCTGCGGGAGGGAAAGCCGGTGGCGGTGGACGCCCTGGTGGAATGCCTGGACCCCGAAGCAGCGACGGGCGCGGATGCCCCGGCGGCGACGCGTCCCGACGCCGACGCCGTCTCCGTCGCATCGACCCGCAGTGCGCCTGTCAACGCCGCACAGGAGCAGGCCCTGCGCGAACGCTTTGCGCCCCTGTTCGAACCCCGGGGCGTGGTGATTACCGGAGTCTCTTCTCACCCGGGCAAGTTCGGCTTCGTCTGCTGCCACAACCTGCTGCGCTTCGGTTACAAGGGGCGCGTGTTCCCGCTGACCCGGGACGGCGCGGAAATCCTGGGGCGCAAAACCCTTTCGGACATTTCCGAGCTGCCGCAGGGCGCAGCAGACCTGGTGTTTATGTGCACGCCCTGGCAGGCGAACGCAGAACTGCTGAAAGCGTGCAGTGCGCGCGGCGTGCGCGCCGCATTCATTGCGGGCGGCGGCTACGGCGAAGCCGGCGCCGAGGGCCAGGCGCGCCAGCAGGAGCTGGTAGAGCTGGCGCAGCAACTGGGCATGGTCGTCGCCGGGCCGAACGGGCAGGGCGTCATCTCCACGCCCCTTTCGATGTGCGCGCAGATCGTCGCCCCCTACCCGCCCCCCGGCGGCATTTCGGTAGCCAGCCAGAGCGGCAACCTGGTCTCGAGCTTTTTGAACTACGCGGTGGGCGCGGGCGTGGGAGTCTGCCGCGCGGTGTCGGCGGGCAACTCCGCGCAACTGGGCGTGACAGACTACCTCGAGTATTTCGCGGTCGATCCGGGGAGCCATGTGGCGCTGGCCTACCTGGAAGGGGTCGGCGACGGCCGGCGTTTCGCCGAGGTCGCCCGCTTTGTCGCAGCGCAGAAACCCCTGGTGCTGGTGAAAAGCGGCGCCACCGCTTCGGGCCGCCGCGCCGCGGCCGGGCACACCGGTTCGCTGGCAGGAGACGACGAGGTGTTCGACGGCGTGGCCGCTCAGTGCGGCGCCCTGCGCGCGCCCAGCGTGGAAAGCGCTTACGAGTGGGCCGCAACCTTCGCCACGCAGCCTCTTCCCCGGGGACGGCGCACCGTCATATTAACCACGGCGGGCGGCTGGGGCGTGCTGGCGGCGGACGCGTGCATGGCCGCCGGGCTCGAGGTGATAGAACTGCCGGAAGATCTGCGCGATGCCATCGATGCGCGCATGCCGCCGCGCTGGAGCCGCGGCAACCCGATCGATCTGGCGGGCGGTGAAACCCGCGAGACGATACCCGAGCTGATGAAACTGATCGCCGCGCACGACCAGGTGGATGCCGTCATTCATCTGGGCATCGGCATCCAGGCCGCCCAGGCCGAGGCCTTCATGTCCGGCCCCTACGCCGAAGACGAGGGCCTGCAGCGCATCGCGGCTTTTCACCGTCGGCAGGACCGCCTGTACGCGGCTGCTGCCCGGGAGGCGAGCGAGCAGAGCGGCAAGCCGATTCTGAGCGCGACGGAACTTGCGGTGAGCGGCGGGGCCTACGGCAACGCGGGCGCCGTGGGCGTTCGCGAAGAGGGGCGCCTTTGCTACCCGAGCGCAGAGCGCGCCGCCGCGGCGCTGGGCGCCATGTGTCGCTATGCATCGTGGCGCGAGCAGAACGGCGGGTAGGATTCCGGGGGCGCATCCGGCGTGGACGCGGCAAAAACAAAAAGAAGCGCTGCGCGGCAAAAAGACCTGGAGGGAACCATGAAGCATGCTCTTGCCAGCGTGCGCATCTGCGACTTCACCGGGCAACTGGCGGGCGCCGGCGCCACGCGCTGGCTGGCCGCCTTCGGCGCCGAGGTGATTCGCATCGAAGACCCTGTTACGCAGGGGCGCTGGGACATCCTGCGCACCATGCCGCCCT
>CAZJXU010000363.1:0-2213 GCA_964550095.1 uncultured Spirochaetales bacterium
GAAAGCGGAGCGGCGCGCCCCGCACACCTGGTGAAAATCCCCCATGCCTGCGGCTGCTGCACGGCCCCGGCAGGCTTCATCGACGCGCTGGATGCAGTGCTGGCGGAGCAGCCGGACCGCCTGCTGATCGAAAGCGCGGGCAATGCAAGGCCCCAGGACCTGGTGGACACCATCCGCCGCTGCCCGCAAAGGGACGCGCTGGAAACGGCGCCGGTCACCCTGGTCGTTGATCCTGAACATTACGGGCGCGCCGATGCGGCGGCGCGGGAGCGCATCGACGAACAAATGCGCGCTGCAGACCTGCTGCTGCTGAACGGCGAGGACCGCTTCGACGCAGAGCAGGCGCAGCGCATGCAGCAGCACATCGACCAAAATGCCTGGCCGGCGCCCCGGCGCATCCTGCACACCCGGCACGGGCGCATGCAGGGCCTCTTGCCGGGCTGGGATGAAGGGGAAGGGGCCAGGCTGCCGCAGGGGCGCAGCTCGGAAAGCCCGCACAGCGAAGATGCGCCCGGCCTGCGACTGCTGCGCTGGCATCCGCAGCAGGTGTTTGCACGCGAGCGCCTGGATGCAGCGGCGCGCAGCCTGGCGGAAGCGGGCGTGGGCCTGCGCGGCGTGTTTCGCAGCCGCGAAGGGGTGCTGTTGCTGCGCGCGAGCCGGGAGGAAGTGCACAGCGAGACGAGCGCCTGGCGCAGCGACAGCCGGGCCGAGCTGTCGCTGGACGGGCAGGATGCAGTGCGTTTTGAAGAGGCCCGGGCTCTGCTGGATGCAGCGCAGCTTCGCGAGGAGGAACTACGGCGCAGCGCGGAAGAGATGGAATGGGTGCTGCCGGGCGGCGACGCGCGCGTGGTGCGCCGCGAAACCCTGGCCGCGCTGCCGGGCGGCGCGGAGGAGATCGGCGCGCACTTTGAAAAGTACCGCGGCGCTGCAGCCGGGGTTGACGCGCTGTGGCGGGCGCTGCAGTTGCCCGAGGGCGGCTTTGCGGTAGTCTGCGCGCAGGACGGCATGGTGAGTGAAGCGCTGCCGACCGGGGCGCTGCGCCGGGGCTGGCTGGTCCACAGCCTGCACGGCGAGCCCCTGCCGCAAAAACAGGGCGGGCCCTTCCGCCTGCTGATCCCTCCGGAGGTGCAGGACGCGCCTTCCACCTGTTCCAATGTCAAGGGCGTCGTGCGCGTGGTGCTCCGGGCGCAGGCGGATTGAGCGGGCGGGCTGACCGGTGACGTGCGGGACGGCGGTGTGCGGACGGCGTGGCGACGGCGGCGCCGGGAACAGACTCCCGGCGAGCGATCGGCGAGGCGGGCCGTGCAACAGGTGCAAGCCATTCAAGCAGGGAATAACATCGTGAGCAATCGCGAGCGGTTGCAAGGCGGCTCTCATGTCTGATGCGAACAGCGACACGAAGCAGGTGGTCACGCGCTTTGCGCCCTCCCCCACCGGACGCCTGCACCTGGGCGGCGCGCGCACCGCGCTCTTCTGCATGGCGCTGGCGAAAGCGCAGGGCGGACGTTTCCTGTTGCGCATCGAAGATACGGACCGGGGGCGTTCCGATGAAGCCGCCGAAGAGGAATTGCTGGAAAGTTTGTACTGGCTGGGCATTCGCTGGGACGAAGGGCCGGCCTTCATCGGCGCGGGCAGTCATGTCGGCTGCGGCGGCGACCCGCGTGACAAGGGCCCCTTCCGACAGAGTGAGCGACACGAAGCAGGCATCTACAAGAAGGTGGTGGAAGACCTGCTGAAAAAAGACCTCGCCTACCCGGCTTTTGAAACGCAGGAAGAACTGGACGCCATGCGCGAGGCGGCCAAGAAGGAAGGCCACGAATTTCGCTACCGGCGTGCGCAGGACTTCGACCGGGATGCGGCGCTTGCGCGACGGGCGAAGGGCGAAGCCCACGTAATCCGCTTTCGCATGCCGGACAAGGCATGGCGCGTGGAAGACAAAATCCTCGGCGCGGTGGATTTTGCGGGCGAGCTGTATGACGACTTCGTGCTGGTTAAGCGCGACGGCTGGCCGACCTATCACCTGGCCTGCGTGGTGGACGATGCATTGATGCATGTAACCCACGTGCTGCGCGGCCAGGAACACCTGAACAACACGCCCCGGCATATCGCCCTGCAGCAGGCCCTCGGCTACAGCACGCCCGTGTATGCCCACCTGCCCGTGATCCTGAACATGGACGGTTCGAAGATGTCGAAGCGGGACGACGATTTCATTC
>CAZJXU010000364.1:0-4721 GCA_964550095.1 uncultured Spirochaetales bacterium
GCTGATTAATGACTATGCGACGGACAGCGGAGAAGACCTGCTCGGCAGCGAACTGCGCTTCGAGACCGCGATGGACGGTCGCAGGCGGGTGCGCCGCCACGTACCCGAAAGCAACAGCGAGAGCGTGCAGGATCTGCCGCCCGAAGACCTGCGCCGCTTCGCCTTTAAAATGGCCACCGGCTCGGGCAAGACCTGGGTGATGGCCATGGCCATGGTCTGGTCCCGTTTCCACAAGCAGCGGGTGCCGGGTTCTGAACTCTCGACCAACTTCCTGGTCGTCGCGCCCAACGTGATCGTCTATCAGCGGCTGGAGAAGGACTTCGCCGCGAACCGCATCTTCCACCAGTTGCCCTTGATCCCGCCGGAGTGGCGCGGCGCCTTCAGCCAGAACGTGATCCTGCGCGGCGAGGCCACGGAGCCGGACGCCTCGGGAAACCTGTTCCTCACCAACATTCACCAGCTTTACGAATCGCGGGACCGGGAGTGGACACCCGAAAACGCCATCGACGCGCAGCTCGGCCCGAAGCCCGCCAAGGACCTTGCAGCCTCCGGGCAGCGCTCCATGCTGGAGCGGGTGAAGTCGCTCAAGGACATCATGGTGCTGAACGACGAGGCCCACCACGTCCACGATGAAGACCTGGAGTGGAGCCGCTCGCTGCTTTCCATTCACCAGGCGCTGCCGCAGGGGCTCGCCGCATGGCTGGACTTTTCGGCCACGCCCAAGGACCAGGACGGGATGTACTTCCCGTGGACTGTCTGCGACTACCCGCTGGCGCAGGCGGTGGAGGACCGCATCGTCAAGGCCCCCCTGATAGTGACCCGGGAGGACGACCCGAAAAGGCCGAGCGAAGACCCCGAGAACGTCACCCAGGACAACATCGTCGAGAAGTACGGCTACTGGCTGCGCGCCGCGGTGCAGCGCTGGAAGGAGCACCACAGGGTTTACCGGAAGCTCGACACGCGCCCGGTTCTGTTCATCATGACCGAGAAGAACGCCTACGCCGACGCCATCGGTGAGCACCTGCGCGATGCGAAGGAGTTCGGCTTCAAGGATTTCGAGGTGCTGGTGATCCACACGGACAATACCGGCGAAGTCAGAAAGTCGGACCTGGAAGCGGCCAGGCAGGCGGCGCGCGACATCGACGGGGCGAAGAGCAAAATCAAGGCCATCGTGAGCGTGATGATGCTGCGCGAAGGCTGGGACGTGCGGAACGTCAGTGTGGTGCTGGGCCTGCGCCCCTTCACGGCCAAGGCCCAGATTCTGCCCGAGCAGGTGATAGGCCGCGGCCTGCGCCTGATGCACGGGGTGGGCCCTGACCGGACGCAGACTCTGGAAGTGCTGGGCACGCGCAACCTGCTGAACATCCTGCGCACGGAACTGGAGACGGAGGGCGTGGGCGTTGCGGAGGCGAAGAGCGACCCGCCGCAGCCGGTTGTCATCGAGCCGGTGCAGGAGCGTCTGGCCTACGACATCGCCATCCCGATCACCAAGCCGAGTCTTGCGCACGACATGCGCAAGCTCTCGGAACTGCGCGTTGATGCGCTTGCGGCGATTTTCGAGCAGGAAGAGCTGGACGAGCGCTACCGCGTCAGGCTCAAGCTCGAATTCATGCCCACGGAAACCGAGATTCACCAGGACGACATCGCGGCAGGCGAGCTTCCCCCGGCCCGCGAGTTGATGGCGAGCATCACCAATAAGGTGATTCAGCGGGCGAAGCTGCCGAGCCGCTTCGCGGAGCTTTACCCCGCGGTGCGGGACTACGTGGCGCAGCGCTGCTTCGGCCAGGCCGTCGATGTCGAGGACGAAAAGCTGCGCTCGCACCTCGCCAGGCCGGAGCTGCAGGAAGGCATCGCGAAGTACCTGGCCCGCGAAATTTCGGAGCTGACGGCCGAGCGGCGCGCCATCGAGTTCGAAAACGAGAGCCGCATGCTTTCCGAAACCCGGGCCTTCAGTTGGCGGCGCGACCTGCCGCCGCCCCGGGCCGAAAAGACGGTCTTCAACCACGTCGCCACCTACAATTCCTTTGAACGCAAATTCGCGAAGTTCCTGGACAGCGCAAACGACGTGGAGCGCTTCGCATCGCTGGGCACCACAGAGCAGGGAGAATCCGACAGCCCCTTCCGCGTGGACTACCTGAAACCGAGCGGCGCGATAGGATTCTACTACCCGGACTGGGTGGTCGTGCAAAAGGACGAGACGGGCGAAGTGAACTGGATCATCGAGACCAAGGGCCGCGTGTGGGTGGGGACCGAGGAAAAGGACGCCGCCATGGAACAGTGGTGCGACCGGGTGAGCGAGGCCGTGGGCGTGTCCTGGCGCTACCGGCGCGTGAACCAGAAGGACTTCGACCGGGGCGGCTTTGACACGCTGAGCAGGCTGGAGCAGGCAATCAGCGGGGCAGAGCGCCTCATCGAGCCCGAATCCGAATCCGGGCCCGAAGAATAGGGCAGAGACGCCCCGCGCCCCCGGCGATACGACCGGTCGCCCCAGGCGATACGCCCGCTGTTCGGGTTTTGCGCCCAAATGTGGCAGTTGTGCGGAATTGTCTGGTGACTGCGTGGCCGATACGGCCAGCCGCCCCAAGCTGCGCCCGGCCCCAATTCAGGACGACACACCCGCCCGAATTCCGTTAAACTGCAATCACCCTTCGCCTTTGGCCCCCGCGCCCGGGGAGGCGCTGCGCCGGGAGCCCGTCTCGTGTCCGAATTCCGCCACGATTTCAACAAGTTGAAGCGACTGCCGCCCTACGTGCTGGCGCAGGTGAGCGAGCTGCGCGCCGCGGCGCGTTCTGCCGGGGACGACGTGGTGGATCTCGGCATGGGCAACCCCGACCTGCCCACGCCGCCGCACATCGTCGAGAAGATCTGCGAGGCGGCGCAGATCGGCCGCAACCACCGCTACTCCACTTCACGGGGCGTTCCGAACCTGCGCCGCGCGGCGGCGGAGTGGTACCAGAAGGGTCACGGCGTGGAACTCGACCCGGAAAGCGAAGTGATCGCCGTGATAGGCGCCAAGGAGGGCGTCTCGCACTTCGTGCTGGTGACGGTGGGCCCGGGCGACGTGGTGCTGGTGCCCGACCCGGCCTACCCGATACACCAGTACTCGGTGATTTTCGCCGGCGGCGATTTGCGCCGCGTGCCGCTCTCCGTCGATACGGACTTCATCGAAAACCTGAACACCGCGCTGGCGCACACCTGGCCGAAGCCGAAGCTGCTGATTATTTCCTTCCCCTCCAACCCGACCACGCAAACGGTGGACGCCGCGTTCATGGAGCGGGTGGTGGAGTTCGCGCGCGAAAACGGGCTGATGCTGGTGCACGATTTCGCCTACGCGGAAATTGCATTCGACGGCTACAAGCCGCCCAGCGTGCTCTCGGTTCCGGGCGCACGCGATGTCGCCATTGAGTTCCTCTCGCTCTCCAAGAGCCACAACATGGCGGGCTGGCGGGTGGGCTTCGCCGCAGGCAACAGGGAGATGATCCACGCCCTGACCCGCATCAAGAGCTACC
Source organism: uncultured Spirochaetales bacterium (assembly GCA_964550095.1). Classification (GTDB taxonomy): domain Bacteria; phylum Myxococcota_A; class UBA9160; order UBA9160; family UBA6930; genus JAHRAN01. The sequence continues at coordinate 3,510 of CAZJXU010000364.1, forward strand.
TGGATTACGGCATCCCCACTCCCATCCAGGTGGGAGGCATTGTCGCGCTGCGCGGGCCGCAGGATTGCGTCAGCGAAAGCGTGAGCGAGTACAGGGCGCGCCGCGATGTGCTGGTGGAGGGCCTTTCGCAGCCCGGCCCGGGACAGTGGAAGATCGACAAGCCGCTCGCCACGATGTTCGTGTGGGCGCCCCTGCCCGAGCGCATGCGGGCGCTGGGCTCCCTGGAGTTTTCTAAGCGCCTGCTGCAGCACGCGCAGGTGGCGGTGGCCCCGGGCGTCGGCTTCGGCGAAGGGGGCGAGGGGCACGTGCGTTTTGCGCTGGTGGAAAACATCCACCGCATTCGCCAGGCGGTGCGCAACATCCGCCGCTTCCTGCGCTCGCAGGAAAGCTGAGGCGGGGGAGGGCGCTGGTGTCGGAACGCGCGGCAAATGCGGCAAATGCGGCCAATGCAGCCAATGCGGCCAACGCGAAAAACGCGGTGCGCATCGGCCTGGTCGGCTTCGGCAATGTGGGCCGGGGCGTTGCCCGGCTGCTGGCGGACAACGCCGGCGTGATCGAGGCGCGCCTGGGCTTTCCGTTGCGCCTGCACCGCGTGGCCACGCGCAGCCCGGAAAAGGCCGGCGATGACGCCCGTCTGCTTCCGGAAGGCGTAACGCTGGATGGCGACGTCGAAGGGCTGCTCGGCGACCCGCAGGTGGACATCGTGCTCGAGCTGATCGGCGGGGTGGAACAGGCAAAGGCGGTGTGGCAGGGCGCCTTCAAGGCGGGCAAGCCTGTGGTAACAGCCAACAAGGCGCTGCTGGCCGAGCACGGCGGCGCGCTTCTGGCCGAGGCCTCCGCGTGCGGCGTCGGCCTGCTCTTCGAGGCGAGCGTGGGCGGCGGCATTCCGATTTTGCGCGCACTGCGCGAGGGGCTGGCTGCCAATCGCATCGAAAGCCTGCACGGCATTCTGAACGGCACCACCAATTACGTGCTGACCGAGATGGAGCGCAGCGGCGAGGCGGTTCATGATGTGATCGCGCGCGCGCGCGAGCTGGGCTACGCCGAGGCCGACCCGAGCTTCGACGTGGAAGGTCACGACGTGGCGCACAAGCTGGCCCTGTTGACGGCGCTGGCCTTCGGCGTCACGCTGGATTACCGGCAGATCCCCACCGAGGGCATCATGGAGCTGGAACCCGCGGACCTTGCTGCGGCGCGCGAGTTCGGCCTGTG
>CAZJXU010000365.1:0-6602 GCA_964550095.1 uncultured Spirochaetales bacterium
ACATGCGTCGCAGCATTCCGATCAAAGCGCCGCTTCGGCGGCACGGTCGGCTTGATGGCCGTACACGTCCTTCAGCAGGGCAGGGCCGCCCTTTGCGGCGCGCCGCCTGCCTGCTTTTGCCCGGCCTGCTCGCGGCGCTGATCGCCACGGCCGCCGGCGCCGTCACCGTAGAGGGCATCCGCCACTGGTCGGCCCCGCACCACACCCGCGTGGTGATTGAACTCAGCCGGGAGGTGGAAACCCGGGTGCACCGGCACGGGCGCGGGGGCCGTGTCGAGCGCCTGTACCTGGACCTGCCGGGCGTGCGCGTGCCGAAGCGCTACGCCGAGCCCATCGAAGTGAAGGACGGCCTGCTCAAAACCCTGCGCCTCGTACGGAACCGGCCCGGCCTGGCGCGCTTTGTCATCGAGCTGCAGCGCTACCAGCGCCACCGCATGGTCAAACTGGACGTCCCGCACCGTATCGTGGTGGATGTGTATGACGAAGCCGGCGCAACGCCCGGGCGCGCAGGCACGGCCGGGCCGAAGCGCACGCACAGGGCTGGGCTGCCGCCTGCAAATGCCCCTTCCGCGCAGCAGCGTGCTACGCCGCCGTGGGGCAGGGGGCCCATGACCGTGGTGATTGACCCCGGTCACGGCGGCAAGGACCCGGGCGCCGTCGCGCACGGCATCGAAGAGAAGGACCTGGTGCTGCGCGTCGGCCGGGAACTGCGCCGACGCCTGCGGGAGCGCGGCTTCCGGGTGGTGATGACGCGCGAGCGGGACAAAACCCTCGGCCTGGAAGAACGCACCGCGCTGGCCGAAGCCGCCGGCGGTGATGTCTTCGTCTCGCTGCACGCCAACGCCGCCCGGCGCCGGGGCGCTGCGGGCATCGAGACCTACTACCTCGACGACAGCCACGAAACACACACGCTGCACGTGGCCGCGCGCGAAAACGGCGTGTCGCCCCAGGAAGTCACCACACTCAGCCGCCGGCTGACGCAGTTTCGCATCGACGCGCTGTCGCACAGCTCCAGGCTGCTCGCCTCGAACATTCAGCGCGAACTCGTCGGCGAAATATCGCAGGTTTACGGTGCAGTGAACGACCTCGGCGTGCGCAAGGGCCCCTTTCAGGTGCTCTTCCTGCTGAGCGCGCCGGCTGCCCTGGTCGAAATCGGCTTTCTGACCAACCCCGGCGAGTCAAGGCGCATGAAAACCCGGCTGTACCGGGACATCGTCGCCGAACAGATCGCCCGCGCGCTTTCCGCCTACCGCCGCACGCAGCTTTTGGCGCCTGATCCCGGCGCCCCGGGCACGTCGGCGGCGGCGCTGCAGGGGCAGGGGCGATAAACGCAGGCCGCAGCAAAGCCGGCCCGGAGCAAACCCGGCGGGGCGCCTTCGGGCCTTCGCTAGACTCCGCCTTCATTCAAGCAGGGGGGATGCACTCGATGGGCGCGCCGGAACTGGACGCCTTTCTTGGCGAGGGCTGCGCGGAGCAGGACGCCGCGCAGGCGGTGCGCGCCTGGCAGGCGGCCTGGCAGGGGCACCTGCAAGCCTCGCTGCACGCGGGCGCGCGCGGCGAGGCGCTGAACCGCGCCCATTCCGACGCAGTGGATCGCCTGATCCAGCGCCTCTATGAACGCGCGCTGGCTTCTTACGCGCCGCCCGCCAAGGCCAAAGCGCCCGCGCGTTTCGCACTGATTGCGGTGGGGGGCACCGGGCGCCGCGAAATGTCGCTCGGCTCCGACATCGACCTTTTGTTCCTGGCGGAAGACGGCAAGGACCCCCGCGCCGCCCACCTGGCCGAGCGCATGCAGTACGTACTGTGGGACGCCGGCGTCAAGGTGGGCGCCGCGCTGCGCGACGTGAAGGAGTGCATTCGCCTGGCGCGCAGCGACGACACGGCCAAGACCGCCATCCTGGTCACGCGGCTGCTGGCAGGCGACGCATCGCTCTTTGAAGAATTTAAAAAGGCGGTGCAGGGCCGCCTGCTGCGGAACCCGGCGGCGCACATCGAGGAGCGCGCCCAGGCCGTCCGGGAGAGACACGAGCGCTTCGGCGAATCGCTGTACCTGCTGGAGCCCAACCTCAAGGAAGGCGCGGGCGGGCTGCGCGACTACCACGGCGCCCTGTGGGCGGCCTGCGCTTTGGCCCCGGACGTGCGCAGCGAAACGGACTTCGTGCGGCTGGAACTGCTCTCGCCCGGCGAGCTGCAGGAACTGCAAGAGGCGCTGGATGTTCTGTGGCGGATGCGCAGCGCGCTGCACGGGCTGTGCGGCAGCCGCGTCGATCAGCTCACCTTCGAACACCAGGTGCAGCTCGCCGAGAAACTCGGCGTCCCCGCGCGCGGCGCCGAACTCCCGGTGGAGAACCTGATGCGCGGCTACTACCGCAGCGCGCGCACCATCCAGAGCCTTTCCGAGATTGTCATCGAGCAATGCCGCGTGCGCGTGCAGCCGAAACCTTCCCGTTCGCCGGGCGCGCCCTGCCCGGTGGAAGACGGCTTCGTGGTCGCTGACGGCGCATTGCAAATCCCCGGCCCCGAGCTGCTGCGGGAGCGCCCGCTGCGGCTGCTCAGCGCCTTCGCCGTGGCGCAGTACTACAACGTGCCGCTCTCCCGGGATGCGCGCCGCATGATTCGCGAAGCGCTGCACCTGGTCGATGACGCCTTTTGTCGCAGCGCGGAAGCGCGCGACATGCTGCTGCGCATTCTCGGCAGCGACGAGCGGGTGGCGCGCTCGCTCTCGGCGATGAACGAAACGGGCCTTTTGGCGCGTTACATCCCCGAGTGGGAGAACATCGTCTGTCGCTGGCAGCACGTGGCCTACCACACCTACACGGTGGACGTGCACTCCATCTTCCTGGTCGAACAACTTCGCCGCCTGTGGCGCGGCGAGTACGAAGAGCAATTGCCCGACCTCTCGGAGCTGGTGCGCAGCGTCCCCGACCGCCAGGTGCTGTTCCTGGGCTCTCTGCTGCACGACATCGGCAAGGGCTACGACGGCGCGGACCACTCCAAAACCGGCGCGGCGCTGACGCAAACAATACTGGAGCGCCTCGGGCTAAGCGATGGGCGCAGCCAGCGCGTGGTGTTCATCGTCGAGGCGCACCTGCTGATGTCGCACATCGCCCAGCGCCGAGACCTCTCCGACCCCAAGGTGATCGCGGACTTCGCCGGCCGGGTGGGAGACCGGGAAAACCTGGTGAACCTGTACCTGGCGACCTTCGCCGACATGCGCGCGAGTTCCGATGCGGGCTTTACGGCCTGGCGGCGCGATCTGCTTCGCGAACTCTTTGAACGCAGTTCCGAATACCTGGAAGCGGGCGAGGGCGGCACGGCGCCTGCCGCCCGGCAGATCCACGCCCGCAGCGCGCGGCGCCGGGAGAACGCACGGAAGGAACTGCTCGCGGGGGGGGCGCCGCAGGCGCAGGTGGAAGCCTTCCTGGACGCCATGCCGCAGCGCTACTTCGGCGCGCACACGCCGCGCCAGGTGGCAAGACACGCCGCCGTGGTGCTCTCGCTGAAGCCGGATCAGAACTTCGTGCAGGCCGCCCGCGACATGCGCAGCGGCTACAGCGAACTGATCGTGTGCAGCCGCGACCAGCACGGGCTGTACGGGAAAATCGCAGGCTGCGTGACTGCAGCCGGCATCAACATCATCGCCTCGCAGGTATATACAACGAAGGACGGCATTGCGCTCGAGGCGTATCGCGTCACCACGCCGCCCGGGCTCGCGCAGGAACACGAAGAGTACTGGCAGCGTTTTGAAGCTACGCTGAACGGCGTGCTGGAAGGGGAGATCGACCTCGGCAAACGCCTGCGCGAGATGCGCCGCCCCCTGTTCGCACGGCGCGTCATCGCCAGCGGCAAGCCCGCAGAGGTGTCCATCCGCAACGATGTTTCCGACGCCTACACCGTTATCGACATGACGGCGGACGACCGCCTGGGCCTGCTTTACGATCTGACGCGCACCATCGCGGAGCACGACCTCGAGATTTACATCTCCCGGGCGGCCACGGTGCTCGACCAGGCAGGCGACACCTTTTACGTGAAGACTCTCGCCGGCGGGCGGCTGACCGACGCTGGAGCGCAAAGCGCGCTCTCGCATGCGCTGGTACGGGCCGCTGCGGGGCAGGGCGATGGCTGAGCGGGGCGGAAGAGACGACGCACTGGCGCGTGCGGCGGCGGAGTTTCTGCAGCACGCGGCGGCGCTGCGCGGCCTGGCCGCGAGCACCATCGAGGCCTACCGGCGCGACCTTTCGCGCTTCCATGCATCGCTGGCGAAGCAGGGCGTGCGCACGCCCCGTGCGATTCGCCGGGAGCACCTGCTCTCCTACCTGGCCGAACTGGAAGCCGCGGGCCTCGCGCCCCGCAGCCGCGCGCGCATGCTGGTCGCGGTGCGGCGCCTGCTCTCCTACCTGCTGGCCGAGGGAAAAATCAGCGCGGACCCGAGCGCGGAGGTTCAAGCGCCGCGCGTGGACAAGGCTCTGCCTCGCGTGCTGAATACTGACGAAGTGACGGCGCTGATTGAAGCGGCGCGCGGCGAAAGTCCGCTGGCGCTGCGCGACACGGCCATGCTGGAGGTGCTGTACGGCGCGGGGCTGCGCGTCAGCGAATTGATCGGCCTGCCCACTGCCGCGCTGGACATGCGCACCGGCCTGGTCTTTGTTACCGGCAAGGGCAACAAGCAACGCCTGGCGCCGCTGGGCGAGCCCGCGCTGGAAGCCGTGCAGCAATACCTGGAAGCAGGGCGGCCGAAGCTGCTCGGGCGCGGACGCGGCGCGGCGGAAGCGTTGTTCCTTTCCCGGCGGGGCAGGGCCATGACCCGGCAAAACTTCTACATGCGCATGCGCGCGCTGGCGCTCCCGGCTGGCATTCCGCGCGAGCGCGTTTCTCCCCACGTGTTCCGGCACGCCTTCGCCACCGACCTGCTGGAGGGCGGCGCCGACCTGCGCGCGGTGCAGGAGATGCTCGGCCACGCGGACCTTTCGACCACGGAAATTTACACCCACGTCGGAAGAAAGCGTTTGCGCGATCTGGTCGATAGGCACCATCCCCGCGGCTCTCGCCGCAGCGGCTCGTGAAGCGCGCTGCGCTCTCGCCGGCTGCGCTGCGCCGCGCGCTTCCCGCTGCGGCCAGGGGTCCGGTGGCGCGCCTGGTGGCTGCGGCGGACCGGCGCGATGCGGCGCTGTACCTGGTCGGGGGCCCGGTGCGCGACCTGCTGCTCGGCCTGCCGCTGCGCGACCTCGACTTTTGCGTGGGGGCGGGCTCTGCCGGCGGGCCGGAGGAGTCGGCGGCGTTGATCGGGCCGGGCGGGCGACAGGGCCGATTGCGCGTCACCTCCCTCCGGAGATTGCGTTCAGCCGGAGCGCAGGGACGGACGGACGCGCCGGTTGACGTGGCGGGCGCCGCCAGGCGGCGTTCGTCCACGTCTGCTGACGAGGCGGGCGCGCGCATGCAAAGCGGGCTCGCCGCCGCGCTGGCGAAAGACGCCGCGCAGCATGGCGAGTTCGTGCGCACGCATGATCGCTTCGGCACGGCGAAACTGCACTGCGGCGAACTGGTAATCGACCTGGCTGCAATGCGCGATGAGCACTACCGGCATCCCGGCGCCTTGCCCGCGCCGCGGCCCGCCGGGCTGCTTCCGGATTTGCAGCGGCGCGACTTCACCGTCAACGCGCTGGCCATGCCGCTTTCCAAAGCCGCGCGGCGCGCTTCGCCCGGGCTGGTGGACCCCGGGCAGGGACTGGCCGACTTGCAGGCGCGGCGCCTGCGCATCTTTCACCCGCGCAGCTTTCACGACGACCCGACCCGGGCGCTGCGCGCGGCAAGGCTCGGCGCGCGCCTCGGCTTTTCGCTCGAGCGCGGCAGCCTGGCTGCACTGCGCGAAGCGCGGGAGGCGGGCGCCTTCGATGCAGTTTCCGGCGCGCGCATTCTGGCCGAGTTCGAAAAACTCTTCGAAGACGCCGCGGGCCTCGGCCTGGACCTCGCACGCGCCTTCGCCATGCTGGAGCGCTTCGGCGTACTCGCCGCATTGGCGCCCGGCCTGGCCTTGCCCGTCTCCGTCCGCAGCGGCTTGCGGCGGCTCGGCCCGGCGCTCGCGCAGCACCTCGCCCGCGCATCGAAAGCGCCGCCCTCGCTGCGCGGCTTTCCTGCCTTTCGTCCCTGGCTGTGCGGGCTGATGCTGTTCGGCGCAGCGCAGCCCGCCGCCGCAAGGCGCAAGTTCATCAAACGCCTGGCGCTCTCGGGAGAACCCGCGCGGGCCATTGCGAAGTTCCCCGCCTTGCGGGCGAAGTTGATGCGTGGGCTGGACAAGGCGCGCGGGCGCGGCGACCGGGACGCATTGCTATCCGCCCATCCCCCGGAGGCATTGCTGGCGCTGGGCGCGGGCGTTTCCGCCCCCGTGCTGCGCCGCATGCTGCACCACCTTCGTGAAGACCGCGCGTATTCGCTGCCCATCAGCGGCGCGGATATAACGGCTGCCGGAGGGCGCGGCCCTGCGGTCGGCAAGGCGCTGGCCGCAGTGCGCCGCGCCCTGCTGAACGGCGAAATCCGGGGCAGGCGAGATGCCCTGGCCCTGGCTGAGCGGGTGCTTCGGCGCTCGGCCCGCCGCCGCTGAGGCG
>CAZJXU010000366.1:0-4390 GCA_964550095.1 uncultured Spirochaetales bacterium
GTCGGGCACTTGAAGTGCGCCAGGCGCTCCCTGCAAAACGCCAGCAGCCCGGCTTCGTCCGGGCTCTCCCCCTCGCGCAGCACGATCAGCGCCTTCGGCGTCTCGCCCCACTTTTCGTGCGGCACGCCGATCACGGCGCACTCCAGCACCGCGGGGTGCTGGTACAGCGCGTCTTCCACTTCCGGCGAGCTGATGTTCTCTCCGCCGGAGATGATCACGTCCTTCTTGCGATCCACGATGTGGATGCTTTCGTTTTCATCCCAGACCGCGAGATCGCCGGTGTGGAAGAAGCCGTCCCGAATGCAGGCGGCGGTCTGGTCCGGCTGCTCCCAGTAGCCCTCGAACACCACGTTGGAGCGCGCGCACACCTCGCCGACGCTTTGGCCGTCCCTGGGGACGGGATTGCCCGCGTCGTCCAGCACCCGGATATCGACGCCCAGCCCGGCCACGCCCGCGCGCGAGCGCCGCGCGTAGTCGCCCTCTTCGTAGTTGAAGTCGGGCTGGGAAATGGTGAGCAGCGGCGCGGTCTCGGTCAGTCCGTAAATCTGCATGAAGCGCCAGCCGAGCTCCTTTTCGAGCCGCTCGATGAAGGCCGCGGGGGGCGGCGCCCCGGCCACGGTGAAGCGCGGCCTCGTGGTGATGCTGTGCTTGCCTTTGTCCGGGTAGTCGAGGATGGTGCGCAGCACGGCCGGCGCCATGCAGGCGAAGCTCACCTTTTCCTGCTCGATCAGCCGGTAGATGGCTTCCGCCTCCACGCTGCGCAGCACCACGTGGGTTCCGCCCATGCCGGTCAGCGCGTAAACGCCTCCCCAGCCGTTGCAGTGAAACATGGGCAGCGTCCACAGCTCGACATCCTCGTGATGAATGCCGAGATGCGCGATCATGTTGTAGGCGTTCAGGTAGCAGTTGCGGTGCGTCAGCATCACGCCCTTCGGCCTGGCCGTCGTGCCCGAGGTGTAGTTGATGGAGACGAGGTCGTTTTCATCGAGCGTCGCCGCGGGCGGCGCTTCGGCAGGCGCCGAAGCGATGCCCGCCTCCCAGTCGCTCCAGCCCTGCGGCGTCTCGGCATCGTGCTGTGCTGCGATGAAGTGCTTCACCCTGGGCAGGCCGCCGCGTATCTCGTCGATGATCCCGGTGTACTCGCCGTCCACCAGCAGCGTGGTGACGCCCGCGTGGTCGATGATGTAGCGGTGGTCTTCGGAAGTCAGGCGGTAGTTCAGGGGCACCAGGATGGCGCCGATGCGCGCGGTTCCGTAGAAGCTCTCCAGGAAGAAGTGCGAGTTGGGGCTTAGGATGCACACCCGGTCGCCCTTGCCGACGCCGAGCTGCAGCAGCAGGTTCGAGAGCCGGTGTGCGCGCTGCTGAAACTCGCGGTAGCTGAAGCGGCGCGCGCCGTCCACCACCGCGGTTTTATCCGGGTAAAGACGCGCGGCGCGCTCCAGGAAATCGTTGACGAGCAGGGGCACCTGCATGGTGTACTACCTCCGTGTGGGTTCGCGTAGCGGGCGGGCAGAGCATGTGCCGCCCATACGGCAATTTACCGATTGTAGCGCTTTTTTTCAGGGCCCATTGTGGCGTCGTCCAGGTGCCCGGCGCTCCCGGTTTTCTTTAGAATAGTTGCGTATGACGAAACGATCGAACTCAATAAAGTCGATCTCGGATCGGAATGCCTTTCCAACGGGAGTAAGATCCGGAGGAATTTGGCTTCCGGGTTCAAGAAACTTCACGTGAGGCTGATATTCGCGCATGCCGAAAGCATTTTTCCATGCTGTGGTTGGTTTGCGCTGTCCAAGCATTTCCTTGGTTTCACGTGTGTAAAGTTGTTTTCGCAACGATTGGATATCGTCGATCGCGCAGTTACGCCTTGTGAGTCGAACGCCTACCGAATGGTTAGTGGGCGCCACTCCCGGTATGCGTACTATCCCACCGACTATGAAAACCATAAAGCGTGTTTCAATTACATCCGACTTGATGGAAACCGGGGCTTCCTGGTATGTATGTTCGAGTCCATCAAGCGGCTTGGTTGCCTCGTAAACGGTCAGATGCATGTCCGTTACGATGGACTGAGAACGAATGCCGTGACTTTTCAGAAAATCCCGGATCCGATCTTGGCACCTTTTCTCGACCATTAATGAAGCATAGACCCTGTGTGCCTCATCCTTGCGACGACGCCTTCGAGAATGTTTTCCGGGTTTCATGTCGTTTTCTCCTGATCCTGCGCAGGTCAATCATCGATGGCCTGGTACACCAGGGTCTCGAAATCCTGTCGTATCGGCGTGTTTTCGCCCAGCCCCATCACCTGCGTCATGAAGATGGCGACCAGCTCTTCCTGCGGGTCGATGAAGTACAGGGTGCCCGCGGCGCCGCCCCAGCCGTGTGCGCCCGGCGAGCCGATGCCTGAAGCCAGGCCGATGTCTTCCACCACGCGCACCCCGAGCCCGAAGGTCTGCCCCGCAAAGGCGCGGCGCGTCCTGGCATCGACATTGCCCGGGTCGCGCTCTTCCGGGGTGAGCGCGCTGCTGGTCATGAGCTGCACGGTTTTGCGCGACAGGATGCGCACGCCCTCCAGCGTTCCGCCGTCCAGCAGCATGCGCGAAAAGCGCAGGTAGTCATCGATGGTGGAAACCAGGCCGCCGCCCCCGGAAGCATACGCGGGCGGCTCGCTGAAAACGCTGCGCTCCGGGTGATCCAGCACTTTGAGTTCGCCGCTCTCCGGATCCACGTAGTAGTTGACGCTGAAACGCCCGCGCTTTTCTTCCGGAACCTGGAAGGCGGTGTCTTTCATGCCGAGCGGTTCGAAGATGCGCGTTTGCAGAAACCCGGCGAAGGGCATGCCGCCGGCGCGCTCCACCAGTATGCCCAGCACGTCGGTCGCCAGGCTGTAATGCCAGCGCGTGCCGGGCTGGTGATGCAGCGGCAACGCGCCGAGGCGCCGCATGAACTCGTCCGGAGTCATGTCCTTGTGGCTCGCGCCCGTGAGCTCCTTCTCGCGAAGCGCCGCCCGCAGCGGCCCCTCTGCGGTGAAGTCGTAAGCGAGGCCGGAGGTATGCGTCAGCAGGTGGCGCAGGGTGATGGGCGTTTCCAGCGCTTCGACTTCGGCCAGCGGCCCGGCCGGCCGTTTCAGCACCATCACCTTTTCCAGCTCCGGCAGCCACTTCGCCACCGGCTCGTTCAGGCGCAGGCGTCCTTCCTCCACCAGGATCAACGCCGCCACCGAGGTGATGGGCTTGGTCATCGAGTAAATGCGGAAGATGGTGTCGCGCGTCATCGGCGCGCCCGTCTGCAGGTCGCGCACGCCCAGCATGCGCAGGTCCGCTGTTTCGCCGCGCCGGTACACCAGGGTGACCACGCCCGGCGTTTCCCCGCGCTCGATGTAGCCCTGCATGCCGGCTTGCAGGCGCTCGAGGCGCGCTTGCGAGAAACCCGGCCCCGGCGCTCTTTGGAAATTCGCCGCGCAGGCGGAAGCGAGCAGGGCCGCCGCAAGCGCGGCCGGCAGCAACAGGCGATGCATGGAATCTCCAGTGTGATGGTGGTGGGCGCGCCACGCCACGCGGACGCGGTCGGCGCGCCATCGTGCGGGTGCGGAGCGGCAACATAGCCCGTTTGAGATGGAGATGTGCCATCATCAATTGTGTGGACGGTCGCTGTGGCCTGCGGCCAGGGGCGGCGGCGATACGGCGGGCCGCCGCGGGCTGCCCCATCTCAGGAAGACACACATGCGCACAAATCGCCGTCGGCAGTTCGCCGTCTCCGCGTTGCTGCTCGCGCCTGCCCTGTTTCTGTGGCTGCGCTGCGAGAGCACGCCGCCGCACGCGCGCCTGCTCGGCGAAGCGGCATCGCCGGGTGCGGCGGCGACGGTTTCACCTGCAATGCGGCGGGGTTCGCCCGCCTCGCATCGCGCGCCCGCCCCGCTGCGGATTGGCAGCGCCGGCCTGCGGGTTGTCTTTGAAGCGGGCGACGCTGGCTCGGGCCTGCGCCGGGCGCGGCTGCGCCTTTTGCACATCGACGGCGAAGGCCTCCTGTTCGAGCGGCACTACCCGGGCAGCCTGCTCTTCGGCGGCGAGCGGGCGAAGGCCAGGCGCATCGAGGCCGAACTCGACCCGCGCGCGCTCGGCCTGACTGCGGGCGGCGCCATGCTGATCCTGGACACCTGGGACTGGTCCCTGGCTTCCTGGCTGGGCGGCAATCACAGCGTGCTGGAAACCCCGCTGCGCATCGAAGCCGAAACGGCGGGGCAAAGTGAAGACGGCGCGCAGACCGGGAGTGCGGCGAGTCTTCGTCCCGGCGCCGCGCAATTCGCACCCGCAGCGGCGGGGTACGGCAATGGCGGCGCGCAGGCCGAAAGCACGGCGGCGGAACCCAAAGGCGCCGCGCAATCCGCACCCGAAGC
>CAZJXU010000367.1:0-18577 GCA_964550095.1 uncultured Spirochaetales bacterium
CCCTGCGGCGCGCGCCTCCGAGGTTCCCTTGCTGAGCCCCCGGCTCGATGAATTCCTAAGCCTGTGCGACCAGGGCAACCTGGTCCCGGTGGTTCGGGAAATTCTCGCCGACCTGGAAACGCCGCTCTCCCTGTTCCGTCGCCTGGACGACGGGCACAGCGCCTTCCTCTTTGAATCGGTGGAAGGCGGAGAGAAGTGGGCGCGCTACAGCTTCATCGGCATCGGCAGCCGGGCGCGCTTCCAGGCGCGCGGCGCCCACGTAGAGTGGACGGAAGGCGAAGCGCAGCGCCGCTTCGAAGCGCCCGGCGACCCCATGCAGGTGCTGCGCGAAAAGCTGGCGGCCTTCCAGCCGGTGCTTCCTGCGGGCATCGAGCTGCCGCGCTTTACCGGCGGCGCGGTCGGCATGGTCGGCTGGGACTGGGTGCGCTTCATCGAAAAGCTTCCCGACCAGAACCCCGACGCGCTGGGCCTGCCGGACCTCTGGTTTTCTTTTCCCGAAGTGGTGGTGGTGTATGACAACGTCAAGCACACGGCGCTGATCGTGTACCACGTGGACCTGCGCGGCGAAGAGGACCCCGGCGCGTGCTACCGGCGCGCCGAGCGCGTCATCGAAGACGTGGTGCAAAAAATCCGCGCGCCTCTGCCCGGCGAAGCCCGGCGCAGCGCGCTGCGTGCGCCGATGGCGCTGGAGCGCTCGATGACGGACGAGGCATACCGGGAGATTGTCGCGCGCGCCAAGGCGTACATCGTGCGGGGCGATATCTTCCAGGTGGTGCTGGGCCTGCGCTTCACCGTGCCCCTGCAGGTGGATCCCTTCTTGCTGTATCGCCAATTGCGGCGCATCAACCCCAGCCCCTACCTGATCTTCATGCGCATGGGCGATGCGGTGCTGGTCAGCGCTTCGCCCGAAATCCTGGTGCGCCTGGAGGGCGAGCGCATCGATCTGCGGCCGATTGCGGGCACGCGCCGGCGCGGTCGCAGCCCCGAGGACGACCTCGCCATGGAGCGCGAGCTGCGCGAAGACCCGAAAGAAAACGCCGAGCACCTGATGCTGGTGGATCTCGGCCGCAACGATGTCGGCCGCGTGGCGCGCATCGGCAGCGTCGAGGTGAACGAGTACGCGAACATAGAGCGCTACAGCCACGTGATGCACATCGTTTCCAACGTGCAGGGGCGCCTGCGTCCCGGCCTGGACTGGCTGGATCTGCTGCGCGCCGCCTTCCCGGCGGGCACGCTCTCCGGCGCGCCCAAGGTGCGCGCCATGGAGATCATCGACGAACTCGAGACCCTGCGGCGCGGCCCCTTCGGCGGCTGCGCCGGCTACATCGACTACTCCGGCAACATGGACCTCGCCATTACCATCCGCACCATGCTGGTGCACGGGGGCAAGGTGTCGCTGCAGGCGGGCGCGGGCATCGTGGCCGATTCCGACCCGGGGCTCGAGCTCAAGGAATGCGAGAACAAGGCGCAAGCCTTGATCCAGGCGCTGGACATGGCCCGGGAGGGAGAAGAGGGGTGATGCGTCTTCTGGTGATCGACAACTACGATTCCTTCACCTACAACCTGGTGCAGTACTTCGGCGAACTGGGCGCGGAGGCGACCGTGGTGCGCAACGATGCGGAAGCGCCGGAAGCACTGCTGGAACTCGGCGCACAGGCGCTGGTCATTTCGCCGGGGCCGGGCCGACCGGAAAACGCCGGCGTTTCCATGGCGTGCATCCGCCTCTTTGCCGAGGCCGGCGCGCCGGTGCTGGGCGTTTGCCTGGGCCACCAGGCGATAGGCCGGGCCTTCGGCGGCGAGATCGCCCAGGCAAAGGCCATCATGCACGGCAAGACCTCGTCGATTCAGCACGACGGGCAGGGGGTTTTCGCCGGCGCGCCCAGCCCGCTCGAGGCCACGCGCTACCACAGCCTGGTGATCGATCCTGCATCCTGCCCGGACGTGCTGGAAGTCAGCGCGCGCAGTGAGGAAGGCGAGATCATGGGCGTGCGGCACCGGGAACTGCCGGTGGAGGGCGTGCAGTTTCACCCGGAGTCGATTATGACTGCAGATGGCAAGCTGCTGCTGCGCAACTTTCTGGCGCGCGTGAACAACGTGAACGACAACGTGAACAACAGATCATGAGCGATGCAAATCACGTCAAGGAAGCGCTGCAGGCGGCGCTCGCGGGCGGCGAACTCTCAGGCGCGCTGCTGGAGAAGGCATTCGGCGAGGTCATGGACGGCGCGGCCACGGCGGCGCAAATGGCGGGCTTGCTGGTTGCGCTGCGCGCCAAGGGCGAAACCCCGCAGGAACTCGCGGCAGTCGCCCGGGCGCTGCGCGCGCGCGCAGTGCAGCCTAAGCGGCTGCGCCCGGATGCGCTGGATACCTGCGGCACCGGCGGAGACGGCGCGGGGACCTTCAACATCCCACCCGCGGCCGCGCTGGTCGCAGCGGGCGCGCGCGTGCCGGTCGCCAAGCACGGCAACCGCGCGGCTTCGAGTCAAACCGGCAGCGCCGACGTGCTGGAAGAGCTGGGCGTGGACATTACGCTGAGCGTGCCCACCGCCGCGCGCGTGCTGGACGAAGTCGGCATAACATTCTTCTTTGCGCGCAGCGCGCACCCTGCAATGCGCCACCTGGCCCCCGTACGCGCGGAGCTGGGCGTGCGCACCCTGATGAATTGCATGGGGCCGCTGCTGAACCCGGCGGGCGCACGGCGCCAACTGATCGGAGTGTACGAGCGCACGCTGCTGGAGCCCCTGTGCGAGGTGCTGGCCGAGCTGGGCAGCGAAGCGGCGCTGCTGGTGCACGGCGCCGACGGTCTCGACGAAATCACCACCACCGGTCCGACGCACGCGGTGCGTTTGCACGAAGGGCGCAGGGAGGCCATCACCCTGCACCCGGAAGCGCTGGGCATCGCGCAGGCGGCGCCGTCCGAGCTGGCGGGCGGCGATGCGGCCGCAAATGCGGCTTTGATCCGGGAAATCCTGGCCGGCGCCGCGGGCGCGCCCGCCGACATCGTGCTGCTGAACGCTGCCGCCGCGCTGTGGACCGCAGGCGCCGCGGCGAACATGGAAGAGGGCATGGCGCAGGCGCGCCGTTCCATCGAGAGCGGCGCCGCCGGCCAAAAGCTCGAGGCGCTGGCGCGCGCCACTCAGCATTACGCGCAGCAGGCCGCGGCAGAGGGCGCCAACCCGGACGAAGGCGCAACACCGGGCGCGGCCCCGACGGCGGGCGAGGCATCGTGAGCGACCTGCTCGGTGAAATAGTCGCCGCCAAGCGCGCGGAAGTCGCAGCGGCGAAACGGCAGTGCGCAGCGCAAGAGATGGAAGCGCACGCGCGCGCCGCGCCCGCGGGCGCACACGCGTTTTTGCGGACGCTGGGGGAGGCGCCGGCGCCGCGCATCATTGCCGAAATCAAGCGGCGCTCTCCCAGCCGCGGGGAACTTCGCGCGGGCTTCGACGTTGCAGCGCTGGCCTCCGCGTACCATGCAGGCGGGGCGGCGGCCCTTTCCGTGCTGACGGACGAGGCCTACTTCGGCGGCAGCCTCGATGCGCTTTGCAAGGCGCGCGCGGCGGCGCCCTTGCCTGTTCTGCGCAAGGACTTCATCATCGACCCCTACCAGGTGGACGAGGCGCACCGGGTAGGGGCAGACGCGCTGCTGCTGATTGTCGCGGCGCTGGACGACGCTGCGCTGGCAATGCTGCTGACGCGCACCCGGGGCTACGGCATGGACGCACTGGTGGAGGTGCATGACGAGGCGGAACTCGAGCGGGCCCTCACGGCGGGGGCCGAACTGCTCGGCGTGAACAACCGCGACCTGCGCAGCTTTCACACCGATATCGCCGTGACCGAGCGCCTGGCGCCGCGCATCCCCGCGGGTGTCGTCTTTGTCAGCGAAAGCGGTATCTTCACGCCGGACGACATCCAGCGCCTCGCGGCCTCGGGCGCCTCGGCCTTTCTGGTCGGCGAATCCCTGGTGCGCGAGCGGGACCCGGCGGAGGCGCTGCGCCGATTGCGAGGAAAACGGTGAGTGTGCGTGTAAAGATTTGCGGCATTGTCCATCCCGACGATGCGGCGGCGGCGGCGGAAGCGGGCGCGGACCTGCTCGGCCTGAACTTCGTGCCCAGCTCGCAGCGCTGCCTCTCTCTCGACCAGGCGGAGGCCGTTGTCGCGCGCGTGGCGGACAGCGCGCTGGAATGCGTGGCGGTGTTTCAGGATGCCTCCTGGGAGGAGATCGAAGGCATCACGCGGCGCATCGACGTGGCCCGCGTGCAGCTTCACGGACGGGAGAGCCGGCAGGACATCGACATGCTGGAGTACCCGGTGATCAAGGCGCTGCGCGGCGCCGACATGGCCGCCGCCCAGCGCTACCCGGATGCGCTTTTGCTGCTCGATCACCCGGAGGGGGGCGGCGGCACGGGCAAGACCTGGGATTTCAGCCAGGCGAGCGAGCTGGTGGAGACGGGCCGGGACGTGATCCTGGCCGGCGGCCTCACGCCGAAAAACGTCGCCAAGGCGCTGGCTGCACTGGGCGGCCTGCTCCCCTGGGGCGTGGACACCGCGAGCGGCGTGGAAGGCAAAGAACTGCGCAAGGACGAGAAGAAGATGCGCGCCTTTGTGCGCGCCGTGCGCGAAGCGGAGCAGGGCGATTGAGCGCAGCACAGGCCAGTGGAAGCAGCAGGCCCGGCGCCTTCGGCGCGTACGGCGGGCGCTTTGTGCCCGAGACGCTGATCGCGGCGCTGGACGAGCTCGAAGAGGCGGTGCGCCGCACCCTGCCCAGCGACGCCTTTCGCGCCGAGCTGGATGCGCTGCTCGCCCACTACGCGGGCAGGCCGACGCCGCTGTACTTCGCGCGGCGCATGAGCGAAGAACTGGGAGTGCGCATCTACCTGAAGCGCGAAGATCTCGCGCACACCGGCGCGCACAAGATCAACAACGTGCTGGGGCAGGCGCTGCTCGCGCGTTACATGGGCAAGTCGCGCGTGATCGCGGAGACGGGGGCCGGGCAGCACGGCGTCGCCACCGCCACCGCCTGCGCCTTGCTGGGCCTCGAATGCGTGGTCTTCATGGGCGAAGAGGACATGCGCCGCCAGGAACTCAACGTGTTTCGCATGGAACTGCTGGGCGCCGAGGTGCAGGCCGTCAGCACCGGCTCGCGCACGCTGAAGGACGCCATCAACGAGGCCATGCGCGACTGGGTGACGCAGGTGCAAAACACCTACTACTGCATCGGCTCGGCCATGGGGCCGCATCCGTATCCCACCCTGGTGCGCGACTTTCAGCGCGTGATCGGTCTCGAAGTGCGCCGGCAAATCCTGCACAGCGAGGGCAGGCTGCCGGATGTGCTGGTGGCCTGCGTGGGCGGGGGCTCCAACGCCATCGGCCTGTTTCATCCTTTCCTGGAAGACGAAGGGGTGCGCCTGCTGGGCATCGAGCCGGGGGGAGAGGGCCTGCAAAGCCCAAGGCACGGGGCCGTCATTTCCACGGGCGTGCCGGGGATTTTTCACGGACAGCGCACCCTGGTTCGCTCGGACGACGACGGGCAGATTTTTCCGGCGCATTCCATTTCGGCCGGCCTCGATTACCCGGGCGTCGGCCCCGAGCACGCATGGCTGGCCGAAACCGGGCGCGCCGAATACCGCGCCGCCACCGACGCCGAGGCGCTCGAGGCATTCTTCTACCTCTCCAGAACCGAGGGCATCCTGCCCGCGCTGGAGGCGGCGCACGCCGTGGCCGGGGTGCGGCAGGTTGCCCGTGAACTGGATGCAGGCGCCGTGGTGGTGGTGAACCTCTCCGGGCGCGGCGACAAGGACGCGCAGGCCGTGCGCGAGATGCTGCTCCGGGGAGACGCGGTGGCAGTGGCGGCTGCGAATGCGGGCGCGAATGCCGGCGCTGCGAATGATGACGCGGGCGACGACGCGGGCACTGCGGATGCGGACGATGATGCGGGCGATGCGGACGCGGGCGCGGACGGCGATGCGAACGCAGGCAAAGACGCGGCGCGCAGCGGCGCCGCCAAGGCAAAGGGAGCAAACCCGGAAGCGGTTCCGGGCGCGGACCCGGACGCAGCGCCGGACCCGGACGAAGAGGGAGCGCGCTGATGGGACGCATCGGCGAATGCTTTGCGCGCCTCGGGCAAAAGGGCGAGAGCGCCCTGGTCCCCTTCATCACCGCGGGCGACCCGGACCTTGAAACCAGCGAAGCCCTGGTGAAGGCGCTGGCGCGCGCGGGCGCGGACCTGATCGAGATCGGCGTTCCCTTTTCCGACCCGATTGCAGAGGGCCCCACCATTCAGCGCGCCGACGAACGCGCGCTGGCGTCGGGCGCGAGCCTGCGGCACATCCTGCGCCTGGTAAACAGGGTGCGCGCCGAAATCCAGACTCCCCTGATCCTGATGGGTTACGCCAACCCCTTCTATGCCATGGGGCCGGAGAACCTGGCCGACATGGCGGCCTCGGTGGGCGTGGACGGCCTGATCTGCCCCGACCTGCCGCCCGAAGACGGAGCGGAACTCTACGACGCCCTGGCGCTGCACGGGGTAGAAGGCATCCTGCTTTCGTCGCCCACCACCTCAAAGGCGCGCCTCGAAATGCTGATGCACAAAAGCCGGGGCTTTTTGTACCACGTGTCGCTCACCGGGGTCACCGGCGCGCGCGACGAACTCGCACAGGGCATCCAGGAACAGGTGGATGCCGCGCGCGCCTTCGGAACCCTGCCGGTCTGCGTGGGCTTCGGCGTCTCGACCCCGGAACAGGCCGCGCAGGTGGGGCGCTACGCCGACGGCGTGGTGGTGGGCAGCGCCATCATCGACCGCATCGAAGCGGCGCCGAGCAAAGACGCCGCGCTGGAATCCGTGTTCGAATTTACGGCGGAACTCAAGGCTGCTTTGCGGGGTATTGGCTGAAGGGCGCCTGCCCCGGGCTGTTAGGGATTCACCGCCGGTCTGTCGAGCCGGGAGTCCTGTGCATTTCCATTGGCGCGCCTGTTCGAAAGCGGCGCCTCGCTCTCGGCCCTCTCTCGGGCGGCGGTCAATGCTTCGCAAAGGGCTTCGACCTGCGCCCGGGTGGCCTGCTGCGAGCCGCTGTTGTCGATGACAAAGTCCGCCAGTTCGCGCTTCTTTTCGATGTCGAGCTGGGAATCGATGCGCGCTTCGGCCTCCCGGCGCGAAAGCCCCTCGCGCGCCATGAGGCGCTTCAACTGTGTATCGCGCGGCGCGTACACCAGCACCACCGGGCCGTCCTGCGGCAGGCCGCCGGGCGAGGTCGCGCCCCCGTTCTGCTGCGCTTCGCGCCGCGCACGCCCTTCGAAGAGCAGCGGGATGTCCAGCACCACCAGCGCATGGCCGGCTTCCAGCGCCTCCTGCACGCGTGCGCCCATCTCTCTGGCGACTGCGGGGTGCACCAGGCGGCCGAGTTCCGCCCGCAAGGCCGGGTCGGCAAAGACGCGCGCGCCGAAACGCTCGCGGTCGAGTTCGCCGTCCCGCAGGATGTCTGCCCCGAAGTGTTCGGCCATTCGCTGCAGCAGCGGCTGCCCGGGGGCCTGCAGCTCGTGCACGATGGCGTCGGCGTCGATCAGCGCCGCGCCCAGCGCTTTGAGCATCCGGCCCACCGTGCTTTTGCCGGTGGCGATGCCGCCGGTCAGATGGATGATCGGCGGCTGGTCGGTTTGGGTGGCTGTCATCATCTACAGGAGTCTGACACCTTCAAGAGACAGATTCAAGACACTTCCTGTCTAACCGGCGCTCCAGGGCTCTCTCGCGTCTGGAGGGCCCCTCCCGCGCCTGCCGGGCCGCCGGCTCATCCTGCTGCCAGGCCCCGTCCAGGATTCAACCCGAACGCAAGCATTCAGCGCCAAATTGCTGCGAATAAAGGGAAAACCCGAAGCAAAGCGGCGCACGAGTTTGACCATCCCGGGTCATTGATATACTTTGAACCCGCGTTCGGCAGCGGAATCGGCCGCTGCGCCCCCGTGCACAGTGCTTTCGGCAAGGTGAACCATGAGTGAATCCCGACCCACAGATTCCGTCCGTCAACCGAATCGCCCGCCGCGCAGCGGCGAGGGAGCGGCAGGCGCGGGCGACGGCGCGCCGCCCGCGGGGCAGGCAGCGCCCGCTTCACCCGCTTCGCCGGCAGGGCAGACAGGGCAAGCAGGGCAGGCGCCGCCGCAGACAGGAGGCGGCGACGAGGGCGACCTCTCGCAGCTCCGCGCCGAAATCGACGCCATCGACCGCGAGATACTGGCGAGCCTGAACCGGCGCGCGGAGCGGGTGTGCGCCATCGGCGAAATCAAGCGGCGCTCGGGGGGCAGCGTGTACCGCGCCGCGCGCGAGCGCGACCTGGTCGCAGCGCTCTGCGAAGAAAACACGGGCCCCTTCCCGAGCGGCGCGCTGCCTGCGGTGTTCCGCGAAATCATCTCTTCCACCTACGCGCTGGAAGAGCCGCTGCGCATCGCCTACCTGGGCCCCGCCGGGACATTCTCGCACCTGGCCGCGCGCCGCGCCTTCGGCAGCCAGGCCGCCTACGAACCCGCGGTCACCATGAAGGACGTCATCGCCGCCGTGGAGCGGGGCGTGTGCCAGCACGGCGTGCTGCCCGTGGAAAACACCAGCGAAGGCCCGGTCACTCAGACCCTGGACGCCCTGCTGGAAACGCGCCTGCCGATTTGCGGCGAGCGCCTGCTGCGCATTTCGCAAAACCTGCTGGCGCAGTGCAGCAGTCTGGCCGAGGTCGAGCGCGTGGCCTCGCACCCGCAGCCCCTGGCGCAGTGCAGGGCCTGGCTGGACCGCAACCTGCCCGAGGCGCCGCGCCTGGAAACGGCGAGCACGGCGGCGGCAGCCGAAATGGCGCGCCGCGAGCCGGGCACGGCCGCCATCGGCGCGGAAATCCTGGCCGAAGAAGGGCCGCTGGAAATCCTGGCCGCCGACATCGAAGACAACCGCGACAACACCACCCGCTTTTTGCTGATCGGCGGGGAGCCGCCGCCGGTAAGCGGCGCCGACCTCACCACCATCGCCTACACCGTGCGCAAGGGGGAATCCGGCGCGCTGTTTCGCCTGCTCGAACCCTTCGCGGCGAGCGGCGTGAACCTGACCGCCATCCACGCAAGGCCGCTGCGCGGCGCGCCCTGGGAGTACGTGTTTTTCATCGATCTCGAAGGTCACCAGAGCGAGACGCGCGTGCAGCAGGCCTGCGCCGAGGCCGGCAAGCTCGCCAACTCCTGGCGCGTGCTGGGCTCTTTCCCGCGCGCGGGGAAGCAGCGCGAGGTGTTCGCACGATGACGCTGCGCGCAAAACCCTGGCTGGCCGAGCTGCGGCCCTACGAGCCGGGCATGCCGATCTCCGAACTGCAGCGCAAACTCGGTCTCTCCGAGGTGGCGAAGCTCGCTTCCAACGAAAATCCCTTCGGCCCGAGCCCGCGCGCGCAGGCGGCACTGGCAGAGGCGGCCTCCGAACTTCACCGCTACCCGGACGGCGCCTGCTTTGAACTGCGCCGCGCGCTGGCCGAGCGCCTCGATGTGGCTCCCGAACAATTGGTGTTCGGCGCCGGCAGCGACGAGGTGATCGGCATGGCGGCCAAGTGCCTGCTCGGCCCCGGCGACGAAGTGCTCTACGCCTGGCCTTCCTTCGCCATGTACCCGCTCGCCGCGCAGAGCGTGGGCGCGGTGTCGGTGCGCGTCCCGCTGGACGAAGCGCGCGTGCACGACCTTGCCGCCATGTCGGCTGCAATCACGGAACGCACGCGCATGGTGCTGCTGTGCAACCCCAACAACCCGACGGGAACCAGCGTGGGCGCGGCAGAATTCGACCGCTTCGTGGAAAGCCTGCCTGCGGACGTGGTGCTGGTGGTGGACGAGGCCTACGTGGAGTACATGCGAAGGCCGGACCGGCCGCAGACTTTGGAGCGCCTGCGCGCGCGGCCAGGCGCGTGCATTCTGCGCACCTTTTCCAAGGCCTACGGCCTGGCCGGGCTGCGCATCGGCTACGGCATTTGCGACCCCGAGCTGGCGGAGCTGCTGGAGCGGGTGCGCCACCCCTTCAACGTGAATGCGCCGGCCGTCGAAGCCGCCCTGGCCGCGCTGGATGACAGGGAGCACCTGGACTTCGTGCTGGCGGAAACGGCGCGCGGCATGGCGCAACTGGAAAGCGGCCTTGCGGCGCTGGGCGTGCGCACCTGGCCCAGCGACGCGAACTTTCTGCTCGCGCAAACGGGGCCGGATGTGTACGACGGGCTGCTTTCGCTGGGCGTGATCGTGCGCCCGATGGCGGGCTTCGGTTATCCCGATTGCATTCGCGTTACGGTGGGCACGGCGGAGGAAAACGAGAAGTTTCTGAAGGCGCTGCAGACCCTGCGCGAGAACGGCGCGTCATGAGCGGCGCGCATGTCGTGAAAGCCGGGGCCGCCGGGGCCGGGCAGGGCGGGGTCGGACCTGCGGGCGCAGCCGGAACCGCCGCGTCTGCAAGCGGAGCCGGGCAGGGCGCAGCCGCATCTGCAGGCGGGGCCGCCACACCGGCAGGCGCCGCCACTGCCTTGGGCAAGCCCGCCGCATCCGCATCTGCAAGCGGGGTCGAAACCGGGGCAGGGACGGAACTCGCAAACGCCCACGTCGCCATATTCGGCATGGGGCTTCTGGGCGGCTCCATTGCCAGGGCGCTCAAGGCGCGCGGGCAGTGTCGCAGGCTGAGCGCGCTGGTGCGGAGCCCGGCGAACGGGGAAGCTGCATTGCGCGCCGGGGCCGCAGACGAGTACGCGCTGCTTCCGGATGGCGCGGACGGCGTTTCGGATGAACTCGGGCGCATGCTCGGTGACGTGGACCTGGCCGTCCTGTGCACGCCGGTTCCCGCCATGGAGGCATTGGTGAAAGCCTGCGCCTCTTTCTTCAAAGCGGGCTGCGTGCTGACCGACGTGGGCAGCGTCAAGGCTCTGCCGACCGAGGCGCTGCCCGGCCTGCTGCCGCCGGGGGTTGCCTACGTCGGCGCGCACCCGATGGCGGGGGGGCACCTGGGCGGCTTTGCGCACGCCCGCGCAGACCTCTTCGAGGGCTCGGTGTGCGTGGTGACGCCGCCGGAAGGGGATGCCGCTTCCGCGCCGCCGCGCGCCGTGCAGCAGGTGGAAGCCCTGTTTACGGCCCTGGGGGCCAGGGTGCTGCGGCGCACGCCGGAGGCCCACGACGCCCAGGTGGCTTGGATTTCGCACGCCCCCCACGCCGTGGCTTACGCCTTTTCAGCGGCGCAGCAGCAGGCGCCCGGCGAGGCGGCGGCCCTGCGCGGCACCGGCTTCCGGGACTTCACCCGCATCGCGGGCAGCGACCCCGAGCTGTGGGCCGACCTGCTGCTGGCCAACCGCGCCCAAATTCGCGCGCCGCTTTGCATTACCATTAAGGCGCTGGAATCGTTACTTTCCGCCCTGGAGGCCGGGGACCGCCGCGCCTTGCTGGAGCAGCTCGCCGTGGCGCAGGCCGCGCTGGGCGCGCCGGCGCGTCCGCAGGATGCGGGGCAGGGCGCGGAAGGGGCCGGGCGGCATTCGCAGGCTTCGCTGCAGGAAAGTACGGGGAGCGACCGGCCGGGAGGCCCGGGCGCCAAGGATCGTTCGGCGCGGGCGCCGGGCCGAAACGCAGAACAACATGCCAAAGCCGCCCTGGCGGCTTCAAGGAGTCATTCGAGTTGATGCAGACAGACCAGACCCGGAGCGGAGGCGAGTCGACCTTCGCCGCACTGTTCGACGAAAGCTCGTTCAACCTCAAGGAAAACGAGGTGGTGCACGGCTATGTCACCGATATTACCGATGACCACGTCCAGGTCGACGTGGGCTTCAAGTCCGAAGGCATCGTGGATGTCTGGGAATTCATGGACGACAACGACAACCTCATGGTCGGCATCGGCGACGCCGTGGATGTCTATGTCGAGCGCATCGAAGACAAGGACGGCTTTATCGTCCTCTCCAAGGAAAAGGCGGACCGCCTCAAGGTGTGGGACGAGATTCGCGAGGCCTACGAAGAGGAGCGCCCGGTGGAAGGGCGCATCACCGCGCGCATCAAGGGCGGCCTGCAGGTGGACATCATAGGCGTGCGCGCCTTTTTGCCCGGCTCGCAGGTGGACATTCGCCCGGTGCGCAACCTGGAAGGCCTGGTGGGCGACAAGCGCATGTTCCGCATCATCAAGTACAACAAGCGCCGCGGCAACATCGTGCTCTCCCACCGGGTGCTGCTGGAGGCCGTGCGCGGTGAGCGCCGCGCCGCCACCCTGGAAAACCTGAAAGAAGGCATGATCGTGGACGGCGAGATCAAGAACATCACCGAGTACGGCGCCTTCGTGGACCTCGGCGGCATCGACGGCCTGCTGCACGTGACCGACATGAGCTGGGGGCGCGTCCAGCACCCCTCGGAGATGTTCAAGATCGGCGAAGAAATCAAGGTCAAGGTGCTGAAGTTCGACTCCACGCCTTCGCAGGAGCGGGTGTCGCTGGGCCTGAAACAGATCCAGCCGGACCCCTGGTCCGACGCCGCCATGCGCTACCCGGTGGGCATGCGCGTTTCGGGCAAGGTGGTCTCGACAGTGGAGTACGGCGCCTTCATCGAACTCGAGCCCGGCGTCGAGGGGATGGTGCACGTCTCCGAAATGTCCTGGACCAAGCGGGTCAAGCACCCCTCCAAGGTGGTCGCGATCGGCGATGCGGTGGAAGCGGTGGTGCTCGAGATCAAGGAGTCGGACCGCAAGATCTCGCTGGGCATGAAGCAGACCGAGCCCAACCCCTGGATCGCGCTGGCGGAAAAGTACCCGCCCGAATCGCGCGTCAAGGGCGAGGTCCGCAACGTCACCAACTTCGGCATCTTCGTGGCCATCGAAGAGGGCATCGACGGCCTGGTGCACATCTCGGACATTTCCTGGACCGAGAACATCAAGAACCCGGCCGACAAGTACAAGAAGGGCGACGTCGTGGAAGCCGTCGTGCTCGACGTGGACCGGGAAAACGAGAAGTTCTCGCTCGGCATCAAGCAACTGGCGAGCAACCCCTGGGACGAGGTCGCCAGGAAGTACCGGATCGGCAACGAGGTGAAGGGCGAGGTGGTGACCCTCACCGACTTCGGCGCCTTCGTGAAGCTGGAAACGGACATCGAGGGCCTGATCTACAAGAACGAGCTCTCCGCCGAGCCGGTATCGAACCCTGCAGACGTGGTGAAGGTGGGCGACCAGGTCAGCGCGCTGGTGACCCGCGTGGAGCCGAAGGACCAGAAGATATCGCTCTCGATCAAGGCGCTCAGCGACCGCGCGCAACAGGAAGAGCTGAAGCGCCTGGCCGAGGAGCAGGAGCGCGTCCAGAAGACGACGATCGGCGACCTGCTCAAGGAGAAGCTGCTGGGCGGTTCTTCCAAAAAGGCAGACGCGGCGGAGGCGGCCACCGAAATGCCGGAGACGCCGGAGGCCGGCGATGCAGCGGGCGCGGCGGAGTCGGAGCAAAGCGCCGAAGCGACGGGCGATGCAGCGGAGGCCGCAGACGACAAAGCGGACGCTGCGGAAGCCAAGGGCGCGGAGGCCGCAAGCGACGCCGCGGAGGCGGCGGCACAGGCGCCGCCCGCCGGAGGGGCCGAAGGGGAGAGCGGCGGCGAAGGGGAGAGCGCTGCTGCGAGCGAGGAAGGGGAAGCAAAGGACTGAGCCGATTCCCTCCCCGGCGTCCCGTCAGCCAGGGGTGGCGCGGGCCAGGAGAGAAGACATGACCAAGAGTGAACTCGTCGAACAGGCGGCGGAACAAAGTCCTCACCTTTCCCGGCGCGACATCGAACTCGTCGTCAACACCATCTTCGAGTCGATCACCGACGCGCTGGGCGACGAGCAGCGCGTCGAAATCCGCGGCTTCGGAACCTTCCAGGTCCGCCGGCGCAGGCCCCGGCAGGGCCGCAACCCGAAGACCGGCGAAACGGTGCGCGTGCCCGCCAAGCGCGTGCCCTTTTTCAAGGCGGGCAGAAAGCTGAAAGAACTGGTCGGCGCCGCACCGCCCGCCGCTGCGGAAAATACACCGCCTGGTGACACGGAGGCCGGCCTCCGCTAGCGGCCGCGAGGCCGGAAAACGCCATGAAGTTCACCCGCCCCCTGGCCCTCGCAACCCTGCTCGTCGTGACGGCCTACGCGGCGGTGATGTTCACCTCGAAAAACAGCGAGTCGGTCAGCATCGACCTTTTGTTCTTCACCACCTCCGAGCTGCCGCTGTGGGCGGTGGTGCTCGGCGTTTTTGTAAGTGGTCTGCTTTGTGGCATGCTGCTGCCTGCCTTACGGCTGATGCGAAAGAGCAGCAAGGCCCGAGAGTATCAGGCCACGGCGGAAGGACTGCGGGCGGAACTGCACCGGCTTCGCAACCTGCCCCTTCAGGCGGACCATGCCGAGCCGGGTGAAACAGAGCGTGGTTAGACCGGGTGTTTTGGCTAAAACGCAAACAACGAAAGGGCGCGCTCGGCGAGCGCGAGGCGCTCTTCCACGCGCTGGCGGCAACGCTGGACGGCGACCTCGCCGAAAGCGAGCGTCTGCTGGCGCGGCTGGTCCGGGAGGACTCCGAGCGCATCGAGGTGTACCTGCTGCTCGCAAGGCTGTATCGACGCCGCGGTGAAATCGGCCGCGCCATCCGCATCCACCAGAACCTGCTGCTGCGCCCGGGTCTGGCCGCGCCCTCGCGCGTGCGTGCGCTGCGCGGCCTGGCGCTGGATTTCCAACGGGGCGGTTTCTTGCGGCGGGCGCATGCGGCCTGGCGCGACTACCTGCGGCTTCGTCCCCGGGACAGGGAAGGGCTGGCCGCGCTCGCGCGCATCGCGGCCGACCTGCACGAGTTCAAAAGCGCGCGCGCCCTCACGCGCAAAGTGGCGAAGCTGGAAGGCCGCGCCTCCGGCCCGGACGAGTGTGAGCTGCTTTTAAAGCAGGCGCGGGCGGCGCAGATCGCGGAGCGCGAAAGCGAGGCGGCCCGCCTTTATGCGCGCGCGCTGCGGGCCGACCCGAAGAGCATGCGGGCCTGCCTTGCGCTGGCGGAGTTCGAAGCGGCTCGCGGCCGGAACAAGCAGGCGCTGCAGGCCTTCGAGCAGGCATTGGCGCTCGGCCGTCCGCTGCCCGCCGCTGCTTACCCAAAACTGGAGGCGGTGTATCGTGCGCTTTCCAGGGCGCAGGACTACCCGGCGCTCTTGCGCCGCCTGCGCAGCGCGCAGCCGCAGGACCCGGTGCTGCAAATTGCCTGGATCGAACACCTGGCCTCTGCCGGGCGGGGCGACCCCGGGGCCGCGCTGCAATACGCCGCGCGCGCCATCGACCGGGCCCCGGATTCCCTGCCGCTGCATGCAGCCCGCGCGCGCATCCTGCTGGCGGAAGGGCGTGACAGCGAGGCTGCCAAAGCGCTCGGCGACATGCTGCGCTTGCTGGAAGCGTCCGGTCGCCTGGGAGCGCAGGAACGACTCGAATGAGCGGCAGCACGCCGATGATGCGCCAGTACCGGGAAATCAAGGCCCGCCACCCAAATGATTTCCTCTTCTACCGGATGGGAGATTTTTACGAACTCTTTTTGGAAGACGCCGAGCGCGCCGCGCCGCTGCTCGACATCACCCTGACCTCGCGCGGCAAGGGGCGCGGCGAAACCATCCCCATGTGCGGCGTGCCGGTGCACAGCGCCGACGGTTACATCAAGCGCCTGGTCGAACTCGGCCACCGGGTGGCGATTTGCGAACAGGTGGAAGAGCCGGGCGGAAACCGCAAACTGGTGCGCCGGGAAGTGATCGAGGTGATCACGCCCGGCCTGGTGGGCGACCCGAGCAACCTGGATGCAGCGGCCGAGGTGGCGCTGGCCGCGCTGTGGCTGGACGAAGGCGAAGCGGGCCTCGCGGCCATCGATGCATCCACCGGCAACTTCCGCGCGACACGCACGGCATGCAAGGGTGGCTGGCCGCCCGCCCTGCTCGACGAACTCGAACGCATCGCGCCCCGCGAGCTGCTGGTGGAGCGTGTCTTTGCGGAAAACGCCGAGGCGATGGCGGCAATCAAAGCGCGCACGGCCGATGCAGCGATCACCCCGCTGGACGCCGGGTGTTTCGAGCCTGCCGGCAGCCCCGTTACGCCGCACGGTTTTGATCCGCAGCGCCGCGACGCAGGGGCGCGGGCTGCAGCCGCAGTGCTTTCTTACCTGTGTGAAAAGCAGCCCACGGCGCTTCGCCACGCGCCGCGTTTGCTTAATTACGACCTCGGCGACGCCATGATTCTCGACGCCGCCACCCGTCGCCACCTGGAGCTTTTTGAAAACTCGGAAGACCGCAGCCGCAGCCGCACCCTGTTCGAGCGCATCAACGAAACCCGCACCGCGCTCGGCGCGCGGCGCCTTGCGCACTGGATGGCGTATCCGCTCTGCGATGCCGCGGCCATCCGCGCCCGCCAGGACGCGGTGAGTTGGCTCTTTGAGCGCGACCGCCTGCGCGCGGCGCTTCGGGATGCCCTCGGCGAGGTGCGCGACCTCGAGCGCATCTTTGCGCGCTGTGCACGCCCCGGCGCAACGCCGCGCGATCTGGCAGCCCTGCGCGCCTCGCTGTGCGCGCTGCCGGCGCTCAAAGATGCACTGGAAAGGGGGGCAGAAGGAGACGCCCTGCTCGAAGACGACGCCGCGAGCCGCCCTGCTGCGCTGCCGCGCATTGAACCGGCCTCCGAGGCGGCGGATCTTCTGCAGCGCGCCATCGTCGATGAACCGCGCGCCTTGCCCAAGGGTTCCCGGGGCGCGAGCGAAATCGGCTTTATCCGCGAGGGCTACCGCCCGGACCTCGACGAACTTCGCGAAGCGGCGCGCGACGGGCGCGACTGGATCTCGGGGCTGGAAATCGAAGAGCGCCGGCGCAGCGGCATCGTCAACCTGAAGGTGCGCTTTCACCCGGTGCACGGCTACTCGCTGGAGGTCTCCAAGAGCCAGCTCGCCTTCGTGCCCGAGCGTTACCAGCGCAAGCAAACCCTCGCCAATGCCGAGCGCTTCACCACGCCGGAGCTCAGCGAGGTGGAGGCCAGAGTGCGGGGCGCGAGCGAACGCGCGGCCGGCCTCGAGCGCGAAATTCTGGAGGAGGTGCGCAGCAGGGTGCTGGACTCGGCGGCGCCGATTCGCAGCGCGGCGGCTGCAGTCGCGCAGCTCGATGCGCTGCAGGCGCTCGCCGAAGTGGCGCGCCGGGACGACTGGCGCCGGCCCGAGGTGGACGACGGCCTGCACATCCGAATCGAGGCGGGCCGCCACCCGGTGGTGGAACGCATGCTGCAACGGAGCGGGGAAGCCTTCGTGCCGAACGACACCGGGCTCGACCCGGAGGGCACGCGCATTTTGCTGATCACCGGGCCCAACATGGCGGGCAAGAGCACCTACCTGCGCCAGGTGGCGCTGCTGGTGTTGCTCGCGCAAATAGGGAGTTTTGTGCCGGCCAAGAGCGCCCAGCTCGGCGTGGTGGACCGCATCTTCACCCGGGTCGGCGCCAGTGACCGCCTTTCCCGGGGAGAATCCACCTTCATGGTGGAAATGCGCGAGACCGCCGAGATACTCGGCCAGGCCTCGCCGGGCAGTCTGGTGATCCTCGACGAAATCGGGCGGGGCACCAGCACCTTCGACGGCCTCTCGCTCGCCTGGGCGGTTGCGGAATACCTGCACGACACGCCCGGCCTCGGCCCGCGCACCCTGTTCGCCACGCACTACCACGAATTGGCGGACCTCTCGCGCACGCGCAGCGGCATACAGAACGCGCACTTCGAAGCGCGCGAGAGCGGTGAAGACGTGGTGTTTTTGCGGCGCCTGTTGCCCGGTGAAGCCAACCGCTCCTACGGCATCCAGGTGGCGCGCCTGGCCGGCCTGCCGGCCTCGGTGGTGAAGCGGGCGGGCGAGGTGCTGGCCGGGCTGGAGGCCGGGGAACTCACCGCCACCGGCGTGCCGCGCCTGGCGCAGCGGACGCGCGCCGCGCAAGGCGGGCAGGCCGCGCTGCCCCTGTTCGGCGGGCCCGGGGGGCAGGGAGCGGCTGAAACGACCGGGCCTGCCGCGCCGGCCCTGCCGGCCGCAGCGCCGCCGAACCCGGAACAGGACGAGCTGCTGAAGGAACTGGCGGCCTTTGACGCAGAGCGCATCACGCCGATGGAAGCGCTCGCGCTGCTGGCGCGCCTTGCAGAGCGGGCGCGCGCCTTTTCGAAAGAAGAAGATTGATTAATCGGCTGACTTGTGGGCTGACTTATCGACGGACGGGGAGGGCCGCCGCGGACGACCGTATCGATAGCGGACGCCAGGAAAATCCCTAACATATATGAAGTGCGCAGGTATGCAGTGGGCGCCTTGTCAACGGACGGGGACGACCGCCGCCATTCGGTTTGCGTGCTGAACGTCATGGCCGGCAGGCGGTGGGCGTCCCTATCGGCAGCGGCCAAGCAAATAATTTGCTAACATGGAAAAGTTCATACTTAGGCGATGGGTGGTGGGTGAGAACATGCGTCGCAGCATTCCGATCAAAGCGCCGCTTCGGCGGCACGGTCGGCTTGATGGCCGTACACGTCCTTCAGCAGGGCAGGGCCGCCCTTTGCGGCGCGCCGCCTGCCTGCTTTTGCCCGGCCTGCTCGCGGCGCTGA
>CAZJXU010000368.1:0-3723 GCA_964550095.1 uncultured Spirochaetales bacterium
TCCCAGGCCCGCCCGTCCGCTACCTGCGCCGGCCCATCCCCTCTCGTCCCGGGTCTGCGCCCGTCCGCACCCGCGCCGGGCCGCCTCGTCCCGTCCGGGTCGGTCCGCCCAGCCCATCTCGTCCCGAGCTCGCCCCGGTCCGCGCCGGCCCAGGCCGCCCCTGAAATGTCGTCCGAAGTGAACCGAAACGCAATTCTGTATCAAGAAAAGCCGCCCACGGGCCGCTCCGGGCATGGCCCCGCCGGCCTTTTCTGATAGCTTGTATTTTTTCAACACGGAGCACCCCCATGCGCACCCCCCTTTGCGACCGGCTCGGGATCGAGTTCCCGATCTTTGCCTTCACCCATTGCCGCGATGTCGTCGCCGCCGTCAGCAATGCCGGCGGCCTCGGCGTGCTCGGCGCCGTCGGCTTCAGCCCGGAGCAGCTCGAAGTCGAGTGCAACTGGATAGACGAGCACGTCGATGACAAGCCCTACGGCGTGGACCTGGTGATTCCCCAGCGCTACGAAGGCATGGGGGAACTGGACCCGGAGAAGCTGGAGGCGCAGTTGCGCGCGGCCATCCCGGATCAGCACAGGAAGTTCGCCGCCAAGCTGCTGGCCGACCACGGGGTACCCGAACTGCCGCCGGGCGAGCAGCACCACGAACTGCTGGGCATGTCGCTGGCGACAGCCTCCCCGCAACTGGAGGTGGCGCTCACGCACGAGCGCGTGCGCCTGGTCGCCAACGCGCTCGGCACGCCGCCCCGGGAAGTGATAGAAAAGGTGCAGGCCAGCGGCCGCCTGATCGGCGCGCTGTGCGGCAAGGTGAAGCAGGGCCTGGCCCACAAAAAGGCCGGGCTGGATTTCATCATCGCCCAGGGCACGGAGGGCGGCGGCCACACCGGCGAAATCGGCAGCCTGGTGCTGTGGCCGCAGATGATCGATGCGGTGGCGCCCGTACCGGTGCTCGCCGCGGGCGGCATCGGCAACGGCCGGCAAATCGCGGCGGCCCTGGCCATGGGCGCAGCGGGGGCCTGGACCGGCTCGCTGTGGCTGACGGTGGAAGAGTCCGAATGCCCGCCCGCGCAGATGGAGAGCTACTTTGCGGCGACCAGCGAAGACACCGTGCGCTCGCGCTCCTTCACCGGCAAACCCTGCCGCATGCTGCGAAACCACTGGACGGAAGCCTGGGCGGACCCCGACACGCCCGACCCGCTGGGCATGCCGATGCAGAACATGGTGACCATGGACGCCGTGGCGCGCACCCATCGTTATGCATCGAGCCCGGAAGCGCAGAAGGTGGCGTTCAACCCGGTGGGGCAGGTGGTGGGCACCATGAACACGGTCAAGTCATGCAGGGAGCTGATTTACGAGCTGGTGGAAGAGTACGTCGATGCCTGCGACAAGCTGTCGAACCTGAACGCGGGGGACTGAAGCCCGAACTCATACCGGGAAGGGCACGCCGGTTCCGCCCAGCCCGCAGTATCCGCCGGGGTTCTTGTCCAGGTACTGCTGGTGGTAGTGCTCGGCATAATAAAACTTCGGCGCATCCAGTATTTCGGTGGTCGGCGCCGGGCGGCCCGCCTGCTGCAATGCCTTGCCGTAGCTTTCCAGCGCCTGCTGCGCCGCCTTTTGTTGCGCATCCGAATACACGTAGATGCCGGAGCGGTACTGCGTGCCGACATCGTTGCCCTGGCGCATGCCCTGGCTGGGGTCGTGCGCTTCGAAAAAGATGCAGAGCAGCGTCTCGAAGGAAACTGCGGCCGGGTCGAAGACCACGCGCACCACTTCATTGTGTCCGGTCAGCCCGCTGCACACTTCTTCGTAAGTGGGGTTGGGAGTCAGGCCGCCTGCATAGCCCACCGCCGTGGTGAAGACGCCGGGCGTCTCCCAGTACTTGCGCTCCGCGCCCCAGAAACAGCCGAGGCCGAAGAGCGCCAGTTCCAGGTGCTCCGGGAAGGGCGGCAGCAGCGGCGTTCCGAGCACCGTGTGACGCTCGGGCACCAGCGGCTTTTCGCTGCGGCCCGGCAGGGCCTGTTCCTCCGTCGGCAGTTCGAGCAGCTTCCCCATGGTTCCTCCGTGTTGTCGATGTGACCGGGCCGCCGGTCTGCGTCGTCTGCGGCGCGGTGACGGGCGGTGACGCCGCGCCGGAGTGCGCGGGAAGGTTAGCGCAGGCCGCAGCGCGCCCGGCGCAACATCGAGGGGCGCCGGGAGGGGCGGCCCTGTCGCCGCCGCAACCGCCCGCCGGGCCGAAGCTCTTGACTCGAGGCGTTCGGGTGATATAAAATGCCACGAGGGTTTGGAGAGAACGCTGGAGAGAACGTGGCGGGGCCTGTTTCCCGCTTCCCCCATCCCGGCAGGGCCCGGCGATCAGGAGGACAACATGGAACGGACAAAGAAGCGCGAGAGGACCGGCTTCCGCAAGTGGCTGCACGAGTTCCTCACGGACACGTACACCTATCGGAAGGGGGAGAACTATCCCCTGGTGACGGTTTCCGGTCATCGTCAATTCAGCGTTGACCCGCGCGAGGTTCTTTACCTCCTTGCGAAGCGAGGCGACCTGAAGGGGATGCCGGGCTTTTCGAAAAAGACCGCCGAGAAAACCCACGATACGGAACCCGGCGCTTGATGATCTGCTTTCCAGGGGGCATGTTCCTGGTCGAAATTCTGGAATTTCGATCAGGCGCAATGTGAACAAAACCGCCCCGCCACCCAGACCATGGAGGATTCCCGATGGACTTCAATATCGCAGGCCCCGTTCTCGTCATCATCACAGGGTACCTGGCCTTGCTGCTTGCAGGGAAGAGCTTTCGCTCCGAAGTCAACAGCATTCTCAGAGCGGATTACAACCTCCTCTTCTTTTCCATCCTTGTTGGAATTTCTCTTGTCTTCGTATCGGAACTTCTGATTGCGTTGTTTGTGCACTTTGGCCCTGGAATTCACTTCGGCTTGTTCGGCGCCACCGGGGAGAATTCAGCCAATTTCCCCCTGACCCGTTCCTTCTTTCCATTCCGGAGCGAGGAATACGATGATGCATACGTCATTTCTGTTTTTGTGGTCAGCGTCGCCTTGGTAATTCTCATGAGAATCTTTTTTAATCTTTCTTCCATCAGAAGGAAAACAACGAAACTTTTGTTCGGAAGGGCCTTCAGACGAGGAGAGTACCTGATATGTTATCTTCAGGACGCCATCGACAATTCGAGGCTCGTCATGTTGACGTTGATCAGCGGAAAGGTGTATGTTGGATGTGTCGCCGAGCCCCCCATTACCGAGATTGAAGAAAAGGATTCGGATATATCCTTTATTCCGATATATAGTGGGCACCGGGATTCAAAGACCCGAAAGGTCGTATCCTTTGAAATCAGAAACCGGGCTATATATCTCCAGCTCGAAGGTCTCGATGTGCTCCCCGAACTTGAGGATGAATCGAGGGATGAGGAGGATGAAATCTACCGGGTTCACATCCCTCTCAATCAGCTTGAGAGCGCCGGCGCGGCCTTGATGAAGCACATTCGTCCCCTGGTCGTCGAAGACGACGAACCGGATGCTTCGATCATGTCGGAGGTCAACCTGGGCCGGTAGCTTCTCCTTGCCCGCTCATCGCCGCTTTGGGCGTCCGGTCGGTTGGTCAGTCGGTCGATCAGTTGATCAGTTGGGCCCGGCGCGGCCCGTTCCACCGGAGCAAGCGGAGCAAACGCCGCAGGCACCGCCACACGGGAGAGCACACAGTCCATGCGCGTCG
>CAZJXU010000369.1:0-3233 GCA_964550095.1 uncultured Spirochaetales bacterium
CTGGCGACGGCTTTCGACGCGGCCGGTTCAGCCGGTGCGGTGCGCGCAGGTGCGTCGTCCTGAATTAGTGACGCACGCTGCCTTTCGCGGGCGTCGTTTCGGCCACGCAGAACGATACTGCCGACCGCAGCGACCGGCTCCGTCTTCTGACAAGGCGTGCGAGGGCTGAAACCCGGCGTTAGCACCCGGTCGTCGCCCGCGTCATTCAGCGCCCGGCCGTCGCCGCGTCATTCAGCCCGGCGGCGGCAACTCCGGGGATTCCTTCGGCGCCGGCGGCGCTTTGCGCATCTCCTCCGGAACGGGCGGCAGCGCATCGGCCTGGATGCATTCGCCCTTGATGACGGCATCCAGCAGCCTTTCCTGCTCCGGGTAGCCCTCCACCGTGGCTTCGAGCACCCACAAGAGTTCGAGCAGTTCGTCGGTGAACTGTGATGTCCAGCGGGCGGGGCGGATCTCGTCGAGCGGTGAGGACTTCCTGCCGGCGCCCCGCTTCATGCGATAGCGAAGCCACGAGCGGACGACCTTGAAATCCGACACCTCGAAATCGAAGAGCTCGGGGGCCACCGGCGCGAACTTGCCCGCGCCGACCGATAGCGTGCGGGTTTCGCTGTCGTATTCGAAGGCATCGGGGTAGCCTGCCTCGTTGCCGGGGACGGTCTCGGTGCACCGGGCCGCGCCGGGCGGGATGCGTCCCCGCTTCCGTCCTTTCGGTACGAAGCGTTCGCCCCAGGTGTGCAGCCATAGCAAGCGCGCGCCCTGCTCTCGCACCTTCTCGAACAGGTCGGCATCCCGGGTTAGCGGCACGCGCAATTCGCGCGACCCGAGTTCCCGGGCGAAGCGCTCGGTGAAGGCCGGGTGCGCCAAAACGCCGTACAGGTAGGCGGCGAAGTCTTCCGCCGAGACCGGGCGACCGTATTCCTCGCCCAGCCCTTCCAGCAGGCCCGGCGCGAGGTTCGCTTCGGATGCGTCGGCGGTGCGGTAGAGGGGGATGGTGGCCTTGGCGCCGAATGACCCCCGGAAGTAGTCCCGATCAGGGACCGACGCCGCACAGGTGAGCGCAGGGCCCCGTCCCAGCGGTGTCGAAAACAGGCTCGTCAGGTACAACTGCCGCTCCCCGTGGGCGCGCCAGAGATCGGGGCGGCGCCAAGAGATCAGTCGACCGTCCGCGATGATGCGCTGGCGGTCGAAGGAGCGGTAGGCGTACTCGCGCACTTCAGGCAGAGGCGCATTGGCTGGCAGCGCGGAGAGCGGCATCGGATCGTCCCGTTCGGTCAGAGCGCGGTGGTTCGTTCCGTCGACCTTGTGATCGCGCGTCTCACGAAACGCCTCGCGCCGGTCATCGGATTGCAGCAACGCCCGCCAGCGCCGCTCCAGTGTCTCCTGGTCCGGGGCGATGGGCCAAGTCCGATTCAATTCCATACCTGAGTGCTGCCACGGCATCAGGTCGGCGAGCAGCGGCCACGAGAAGTATGCGCCCTCGCCAGCAGGACGGAACGGCGCCTGCCAGCCCTCCGGGCAGTCCTGCCACTCCACGTCGGCGAAACTTCTGATGGCGCCCAGGGCCTTGAGCTTGCCTTCGCGCGAGCCCTCGATGCGGGCATAGCGCACTTTGGCGGGCCGGTCCGTGTCTGCAGTCTTCTCCGCGCGGAAGGCCACCGCGATGGCCACGGGGGTCTGGATGGCGAAGACGTTATCGCCCTTGCGCGGGCCCCGGCCTTCGCCGCCGATGTCCAGTATCCACACTTCGTCGCAGGTGCGGCGGATATGCTCGCGCATCCCCAGGAAGGCGTCGCCCTCGAGCCAGCTCGATGCGGTGATGAAGCTCACCGCACCGCTGCCCTCCGCGCCCTCCTGCTCGAAGACCTTCCACAGCGCCCAGCGCCAGAAATACACGTACAGGTTGTAGAGGTTCTTGGCCCGGACCCCGTGGCCCGCGGCCGTCACCGGTTCGATGAAGTCCTTGAGGATGGCGTCCGCGCCATTGCCGTTTTCGCCCCAGCGCACCCAGGCGCCGGTGCGGTCGCCGTTGCGGGGCGTTGCGGCTTCGTGGCGGTCGTAGGGTGGATTGCCGAGGCAGACCAGCACGGGAGTGTCCCGCTTGACATCGAGTGCGAGCGTGCGCTGCTCCGAAATGGGCTGCATGAAGAGCGGAAGCTGCGGCGGTTCGGCATGCGGGCTTTCGAGTGTATCGGTCAGGAAGACCCGGGCTGCGCTGCCGGGCTGGGCGCCACGGGCGATCAGCGTGCGGCTCACGCGCAGCTCGGCCACGGAATAGGCCCCGACCATCAGTTCAAAGCCGTGGAGGTTTGCCGCCAGTGCATCCGCGTGCCCTGCGACGGCGCCCGCTCCCTTCTCCTCCTCGACACGATTCAGCGCGTGCTCGATGACGCCGAGCAGGTAGGTTCCCGTGCCGGCGGCCGGGTCGAGGGTGGCGACACCCGGGTCGGCGAAGCCGAGCGGCCTGTTCAGGCGGTGCACCAGCAGGTCGTCCAGCAGGCGCACCTGGGCACGCACCACAGGGGCCGGCGTGTAATAGACACCCGCATCCTTGCGCAGCCTGGGGTCGTAGGCCGCCAGGAAATCCTCGTAGAAGTACAGCCAAGGGTCATGCGTCTCGCTGAACAGCGCGGGCGGCACCGCGGCGACCACGCGCAGCAGCAGGTCCAGGGAGGCAGCCATGTCTTTGGCCCACACATCGGCATCGGTGAGGACCTGCAGGGCGCGCGAGAGCAGGCTGTGCCGTGTTTCGAGCGCATCCACGGCGCTTTTCAGCGTGAGCGGCTCGGCCCCCTCGGCGCGCCCGAGCAGCAGGGCGAACACGACGGTCTGGGCGTAGGCGTCGGCGAACTGCTCGTCCTTCGCGTGCGGAAAGAGAAGCTGCCGCCATTCCTGCGCCAGCCTGGACAGGGGAGACTCCGGGCTCTGCAGCGCATCGGTGACATCGCCCCGCAGCAGCCTGCACAGCGGGGCCAGCATGTCGGCGAAACTCTTCAGGTCGATGCGGCCCTGGCGATCAACGGGCAGGATCGGCTCCCAGCCAAGGAAATCGCGCAGGATCAGCTCGAGTGCGCGCGTGTCTTCCGCCGTCGCCGCCTCCGCGCCGTCTGCGACGATGTCACCCGAAAGTCGGACGACCTTCCCCGTCCGCTCGCCGCCCCGGTACAGCGCCCACTCGTTGCCGTCGCTGTAAAGAAGGTTTGGAATGGCCGAGAAGCGCTTGAACTGCTCGCGGT
>CAZJXU010000370.1:0-2470 GCA_964550095.1 uncultured Spirochaetales bacterium
CGCTCCCTCGGTGCAAGCGACTCTGCGGAGTCATGATTTGCCGGGCCGCCCTGTTCCGCCGGCGCGCCCTGCTCTGCGATGACCTGCCCGCCTTGCCCCGCAGCGTCTTGCCCTGCCTGCCCGCCCTGTGCTGCGGCGTCCGCGCCGGTCGTCGGTGCGTGACTCCCCGGCGCGCTTTGTTCTGCGCCGGTTTCGTTCTCAGGGCTCATAAGCTGTACCCCTCCCCCTTCGGATTTTGCGAATCCGCGTGCGCGCGACGCGGCGGCTGCGGTTGCTGCGGCAACGGCGAATGCGGCGCGGTCGGCAGCGACGCTGCGGCTCATGTTAGTGCAACACGCCCCGTGCGCCGATCAGCGCCTTGACCGCCTGCGTAATGCCGTCGATGGAGAGGTGGAACATCGGGAATATTTTCCGGATCGCGCCCACCGTTTCGTACTGCTCCCAGGCCTCCGGCGCTTCGGGGTTCAGCCACACCACCCGCTCGAAGTGTTCGTCGATGCGGCGCAGCCAGTCTATTCCGCGCGTGCCGGTCATGCGGCGCGGGTCGATGTTGCCGTAGGGCTCCAGCAGCTCGGCCGGGTGCATGGCAGCGTCGCCCACGAACATCACCTTCCAGTCCGGGTTCAGGCGCCGGAACAGATCGCCGGTGGGCACCGCTTCCCGTCGCAGCAGGCGCGCGTCCTTGCCCAAAAGCTCGTAGGGGCAGTTGTGAAAGTACAGGGCCTGAAAGGCGCGCAGGCCGCGCTCGGCGTGCAGCGCGGAGAGCAGCCGGCTGACCGGCTGGTAGAAGGGCTCCATGGTGCCGCCCACGTCCATCAGCAGCAGCAGGCGCACGTCGTTGCGCCGCTCGGGGCGAAACACCAGCTCGATTTCGCCCGCGTTGCGGCAGGTTTCGTCGATGGTTTCGTCCAGGTCGAGTTCGGTGCTGGCGCCGCTGCGCGTCAGTTGGCGCAGGCGCCGCAGCGCAGTGCGCACCTGGCGCAGGTCGAAGGTCTCGTCGCTGCGGTAATCCTGGAAGCGGCGCTCTTCGGCCACCTTCATGGCGGAGCGCCTGCCCGGCTTGCCTCCCACCCGGATGCCGGTGGGGTGCTCGCCCCCGTGGCCGTAGGGCGAATGGCCGCCCGTGCCCACCCAGCGCCCGCCCCCGTCGTGGCGCTCGTTCTGTTCTTCCAGGGTCTCCAGGAAACGGCGCAGCAATTCGTCCGAAGCCAGGCGCTCCAGCAGCGCGCGCTGCTCCTCCGTCATCCCTTCGTATTCCTTCGGCTGGTTCAGCCAGTCCTGCACCTCCTGCTCGATGTCCAGCGCGCCTTCCGCGCCTTCGAAGCTCGCGAGGAAGGCGCGGTCGAAGCCGTCGAACCAGGCCTCGCTCTTCACCAGACAGGCGCGCGCCAGGTGGTAGAAGCGCGAAAGGCTGGTCCCGGACAGGCCCTGCTTCAGGGCCTCCATGAACATCATCCATTCCTGCAGGCCGACCGGGACGCCTTCTCCGCGCAATCGGTAGAAAAAGTCGAGAAACATCGCTGCGCCTGTTTGCCTCCGCCGCGCTCGCTGCCCGTCGTCCGTCGCCCGTCGCCTTGTTGCCGCGCCTGTCGCCTTGTTGCCGCGCCTGTCGCGTTGCCGACGCGCCCGTCGTTTTTTCGCCGCGCGCGCCGTCGCCTGGCCCGCCGGAGCGACTCTTTGCCCAGGCCCGCCCGAAAGCCGCGCCGCCGCCTGGTTAGTTGTTGTAACGCGGGCCCAGCTCCGACCATTCGTTCGGGTAGCGCCCGCCGCGCTCGTAGTACCCCTCCAGGGCCGCCGTGTCCTGTTCGTTCTTGAGCAGGGCGCCCAGGAAGGGGATTTGCGCCTCGATGTCGGCCCGGCTCATTCCCGAGCGCAGCAGCACGCTGATCCAGTCGATCAGCTCCGAGGTGGAGGGCTTTTTGCGCAGCTCGTGCTGCTCGCGCAGCCAGTAGAACTTGATCAGCACCTGGTCCAGCAGGTCGGTCTTCAGGTGGGGGTGGTGAACGGCGATGATCTGCTGCATCAGTTCCTTGTCGGGAAACTCGATGAAGTGAAAAATGCAGCGGCGCAAAAAGGCGTCGGGAAGCTCGCGCTCGTTGTTGGAAGTGATGATCACCAAAGGGCGCTGCTTCGCCTTGATCTCGTCGCCCGTCTCCATCACCGTGAAGCGCATCTCGTCCAGCTCGCGCAACAGGTCGTTGGGAAACTCCAGATCGGCCTTATCGACTTCGTCGATCAGCAGCACGTGCTGCTCGTCGGCGGCGAAGGCGCGGCCCATGGGCCCCAGCTTGATGTAGGAGCGGATGTCGGCCACGTTGCCCTCGCCGAAGCGCGCATCGTTCAGCCGCTGCACCGTGTCATAGACGTAGAGCCCTTCCTGCGCCTTGCTGGTGGACTTGATGTGCCACATCTCCAGCGGCAGGCCCAGGCCCTCGGCGACGTGGTGGGCCAGCAGGGTCTTGCCCGTGCC
>CAZJXU010000371.1:0-2434 GCA_964550095.1 uncultured Spirochaetales bacterium
GCGATGACGCCCGGCCCGCGAAACACCAGGCCGGTGTAAATCTCGACCAGGTGCGCGCCGGCCTGCACCAGCGCCGCGGCGTCCTGCGCGCGCATCACGCCGCCCACGCCGATGCGCAGGTGCTGCGGGGCCAGCTCGGCCAGCATGCGCTGCACGGAGAGCGCCTGTTCCAAAAGAGGCGCGCCGGAAACGCCCCCCGGCGCCTCGGCGCGCACCACGCCCAGCCGCCCGGCGTGCGCGCGCGACAGGCGCGTGCTGGTGTTGACCGCCACGAAGCCGTCGCACACGCCATCTGCGGCCAGCGATGCAATCAACTCGGCAAAAGCGGGCTCGCTCCAGGCGGCGCCGTCCGCCTGCTCCGGCGGGAGTTTCAGCAGCAGCGGCGGGGCCTGCCCTGCCCCTGCACGCTGGACGAGGCGCTGCCGCAGGCGCGTCGCCAGTTCCACGGTGAACGCGCCCGCTTCCAGCACGCCGCGCAGACCCTGGGTGTTGGGCGAACTCAGGTTGAGGACGAAGAAGTTCGCGTGTTCGAAAAGGCCCTCCGCCAGTTCGCCCAGCTCTTCGTGCACGCGGCGCTGCAGCTCGGCGCCCCGGGCGCCCTGCAGCGTGCGGGGATGCGGCGCGATGTTGCAGCCGATGCCGAGCCCCGGCGGCTTTTCCGCGGCGAGCCGCGCGCGGACGCGCTGCAGCCCGTCGCTGGGAAAGCCCAGGCGATTCCAGAGGCCGCCCGCTTCCGGCATGCGCAGCAGGCGCGGCCTGGAATTGCCGCGCCAGGGCCGGTTCAGCACGGTGCCGATTTCGACAAAGCCGGCGCCCAGCCCGTGCACGCCCCGAAGCGCCGCCGCGTCCTTGTCAAAGCCTGCAGCCACGCCCACGCGATTGGCGAAGCGCAGGCCGCGCCAGGTGAAGGGGTCTTCGACACGGCGGCCCAGCGGCAAGGGCGAATGGCGCAGCACCCACAGCCCCAGGTGGTGCGCGAACTCTGCATCCGAGAGGCGCAGCAGGGGCCAGAGGCGCTCGTATAGCGAGGTCTGCAACATCGCCCGTGAGTTTAACGGCTTGTCAAAAGACAGGGCAGGCCGTCTGCGCCGGGCGGGCGCCCTGCCGGGATGCACGGGGCGCACGGCCCGGATGCACGGAGGCGCGGCCCTTCGCTACCATCACGGCCGATCGCAGAGGAGAACCATGCCTCTGAGTAAAAGTACACGGGCGCCGAAACGCAGCCGCCGGAACCCAGGAGATGGATGAATGTCCCGTGGCCAACACGACCCGTCGCAGCAGCCGGCCACGACCCTTGGCAAGTCGCCGCTCGAAGGTCTGCTGGTGCTCGACTGGACCATCTGGCAACAGGGGCCGGTGTGTTCCGCCATGCTGGGCGACATGGGCGCCCGGGTCATCAAGATCGAAGAGCGGGGCGCCG
The DNA here is from genome assembly GCA_964550095.1 of uncultured Spirochaetales bacterium. GTDB lineage: Bacteria > Myxococcota_A > UBA9160 > UBA9160 > UBA6930 > JAHRAN01. Next base: position 1,421 of record CAZJXU010000371.1, read on the forward strand.
GCGACCCGGGGCGTCACCTGGCGGCTGCAGGCGGACAGCACAGCGAGGACCGGCCCAACTGGTACTTCGAGGCCAACAACCGGGGCAAGGAATCGCTCGCCGTTGACCTCAAGCAGGAAGCGGGACGCGCGCTGGTGCACGAACTGGTCTGCAAGGCGGACGTGTTCGTGCAGAACTTCCGTCAGGGCGTGGCTGCGCGCCTGGAGATGGACTACCAGGCGCTGCGCGTGCGCAACCCGCGCCTGGTTTACGCCTCGGCCGGGGGCTACGGAACCAGGGGCGCGGAAAGCGGCGAGCCCTCCTTCGACCACCTGGGCCTGGCCCGCTCGGGCATCATGAACGCCGTGGGCGAGCCGGACATGCCGCCGCTCGGCATCGCGGGCGGCATCGCGGACCAGATGGGCGGCGTGATGCTGGCCTACGGCGTGATGTGCGCCCTGCTCGCCCGCGAGCGCTTCGGCGTCGGCCAGGAGGTCAACAGTTCGCACCTTGGCTCCATGACCTTTTTGCAGGGGCTCTCGGTTTCCATGAAGCTGATGGCCGGCGTTGCCTTTCCGCGCAGCTTCCGCGCCCGGGCCCTGAACCCGCTCTGGAATCACTACCGCTGTGCGGACGGGAAGTGGCTGGCGCTGGCCATGCTGCAGGCCGACCGCTACTGGGCAGACTTTGTGCGGGCCATCGGACGGCCCGAGCTGGCCGAGGACCCGGACTTCGCCGAGATGAGTGCGCGTGCGCAAAACGCCGAGCGCTGCATTGAAGTACTCGACGCGGCCTTTGCCGGGCATCCGCGCGATGCCTGGCTGCGCAAACTGCGCGAAGCCCCGGGCGACTTCATCTACACCATCGTGAACAGCGTGGACGACTTGCCCGAAGATCCGCAGGTGCTCGCCAACGACTACGTGGTGGAGGTGGAGCACCCCCAGCACGGCCCCACCAGGATGGTGGGCGTCCCCGTCGAGCTGGGCGAAACGCCGGGCGGCGTTCGCGGCGCCGCGCCGGAACTCGGCCAGCAAA
>CAZJXU010000372.1:0-3125 GCA_964550095.1 uncultured Spirochaetales bacterium
CCGCGCCTTCGCATCGCCTGCAAGCCTCCGCGCCCGTTGGCAAGGCGTTGGCAAGGCGGGTGTGAACGCCCGTCGCCTGCTCACCGCCCAACGGAAGTTCCGCTTCTTTTCACGGGCCGGGGGGCCGGCGCCTGCCGGGCCGCAGGCCGCAGCGCCCAGGCGCCCTGAAAAGCGCCGAAAGCGGGGGTTTTGCGCCTGTTTGCCCCCGGGGCGGGCGCGCCCGCTGCGCGCAGGCGACTTCGGCACGGGCCTTGCAAAAGCATGCAGGCGTCATGTTGAAGCACAGCGCCGAACTCCTTTCCGAAGCCCCCGAGGCCTTCGAACCTGCCGAATGCGCCGGGCCCCGCCCGGATGCGGCAGGCCGCCCGCATGCATCGCCTGCGTCGGCGGATTTCCCGCCGGTCGGCGAGCATGACTTCGCGCGGCTCTACGAGGCGCACGCGCCGCAGGTGTATCGCTTCTTCGTGCGGCGCACCGGCGACCCGGTCGAGGCCGAAGACCTCACCCAGGACGTCTTCCTCGTGGTGCACCGCTCGCTGCCCAGCTACCGCGGCGAGGCCCCCCTGGCGGGCTGGATCTACGGCATCACCCGCAACCGCTACCGCGGCCACTGCCGCCGCCTGCGCCTGGTGGACACGCTGCGCCGCAGCCTGCAGGGGCAGGAGGATGCCTCGCCCGCGCCGGAACGCAGCGCGGAAGCGCGCTGCCTGCTGCGTCTTTTCGAAGCGAACGGCGCCGCGCATCTCACGCCCCCGGAGCACCGGCTGGTCGCCCTGCTGGGCGAGAGCCGCTCTTCGATACGCGAGATCGCGAAGGCGCTCGGCACGTCCGAGTCTTCGGCCAAGACGCGGATTCACCGCCTGCGCCGCAGGATGCTCGCCGACATGCCCGAGCTGCTGAGTGTCCTGCGCGTGAGCGAGTGAGGGTGTGAGCGAGTGAGCGCCCCGGCGCCGCATGCGTTCAGGCACGCCCGGACAGGCGGCGCCGCTCGCCCGGGGCGGCGGCCCGCCCGGTCCGTTGGCAAGTCGTCCGCATCGTCCGCAATGCATGATGGAACGCATGGCGCGGCGCTGGAAAATCCCGGCAAAAGCGCCATGCTCTGCCCCGTCATGAACGCCGTTTCCAGCGCTGGGGTGCCCGCTGTGAAAGCCCCGACCCGCAGCGAGATAGAGTGCGCCGAGCGCGAGCTGCTCTCGCGCGGCGGTCCGTGCAACCCCGACGTGCTGCGCGCCACCGTCAAGGGCCGCACCTTCGTGGTGAAGGACTTCGCGCCGCGGGGCTTCCTGGTGCGCAGGCTGCTCGGCCCCTGGCTCACGCTGCGCGAAACCCGCGCCTGGCGCGCGCTGCAGGGTTGCCCCGGGGTGCCGCGTTTCCTGGGCCGCGTCGATGCCCTGGCCCTGGCCGTCGAGTATCGCCCCGGCCATTGCCCCCGGGAATGTTCGCAGGAACAGGCGAGTGCATTCCTGGAGCGCCTCGAAACCTCCTTGCGCGAAATGCACGCGCGCGGCGTGGTGCACCTCGACCTGCGTCACCACAGCAACCTGATGGTCGAAGCGCACACCGGCATGCCGGTGCTGATCGACTTCGGCGCCGCGCTGGTGTTTCGCCCCGGCGGCCTGGCCGCCCGCCTGCTGTTGCCGGTGTTCGCCGCGGTGGATCGCGGCGCGCTTTCGAAGTGGCGCGGCGCGCTGGCGCCGTGCGAAAACCGGGAAGCCGCGTAAGGAAGGGCATACCGGGCGGCGGGCCGTACGCCCCGGTCGCGCAGGGCCGCACGCGGCTTTCAGCACGAGGGCCGGTCACCATGATCGCGCGTCTTTGCGAGCACATGGCTCGGCTGCGATCACCTGAGGCGGCAAGCACGGGGCCCGGTACGCGGCCCTGCACGCACGCGGTTGCAGGCGCCGGCCCGGCCATCATCGCACGCATTTGTCGGAAAGAGGCCGGCTGCGATCACGCACGGTGGCGGACGCCGGGGTCAGTCACGCGCCCCCGCACGCAAAGGCTATTCCGGCGGGTCTTCGGGCGCGCGGCGCGGCGCCAGGCGCCCGATGTAGTGGCGAAAGGTTTTGAGTGTGATGCGGGCGTCCTCGAGTGCGCGGTGGGGCACCTCGCCATTGATGATGCCCGCGTGCACAGCAGCCTGGCGCAGCGAAATGGACACCACCGATTCGCCCGCCACCAGCGACCAGGCGTAGTACAGGGTCGCCAGATCGATGTTGTGGTAGTCGAAGGGGTAGGGGATTTCGCAGGCGGCAAAGCCCTTCTCCAGGAAGCGCACATCCATGCGCACGTTCTGGCCCGCCGGCACCACCGTTTTATCGCCCGGCAGAAATTCCCGCAGCTCGCTGAGCGCTTGACGCAGCGGCACGCCTTCTTTTTGCCAGCGCTGCTCGTCGTAGTTGAAGATGCGCGCCGCCTCTTTGGTGACGCGCTCCGGGCGGGGGATCACCTTCCACTCCCGCTCGCCGAGTTCCGCCAGCCGCTCGTCGGTGAGGATCACCCCGATCTCGGTGATGTCGTGCAGCTCGGGGTCGAGACCGCCGAACTCGCAGTCGAGGAAGGCAAAGGCGAAATTCGGCTTGGCGGACAACTCGGAACACCCCCTCTGCAGGCGCCCTGTGGAAGGAAGTGGAAGGGCCGGGCGCTGCCCCGGCGGCCTCGGGCGCGTCCTTTCCCTGCTGAGACAGGCGGGCCGCGGGCCCGGACCGTGCGGGACCGGGCCGCCGCCACAGGAACTGGGCGCAGATACTGGCTGGCGCTCCCTACGGGACTCGAACCCGTGTTTCAGCCTTGAGAGGGCCGCGTCCTGGGCCACTAGACGAAGGGAGCGTCGCGAGTGCCTGAAGGTAGCATTGCCGGCGCCGTTTTGCCAATGCAGGCCCTGCGTGCGCAGGCAGAGGGTTCGAAGGGGGCTGAATTCGCCGATCCTCGGGCCGCCCCGTGGCGACCCACGCGGAGCGAAAAAGAGGACATTTCTAATGGGCGCTTACTGTCGCTTCCGGGCTTGCATTCAGGTGGGATCGGGTGTAGCCTGATGACAGGAGGACAGCCTCATGAGCGCTGAAAACACGATCTATGAAACCCCCGAGCAATACCTTGCAAGGCGGGTGTGGAACATGTCTCCG
>CAZJXU010000373.1:0-3833 GCA_964550095.1 uncultured Spirochaetales bacterium
GCGGGCGGCGCCCTATCGCGTGGCTTTGTTGCGCAGTTCGGCCGAGGTGCGCTCCTCGAAGCGCATGCTCTCTTCCATGCCGTGTTCGCTGCCGAAGGCGAGCGCGGCCTTGGCGGCCTCAAGAGTGGCGCCGTCGTAAGCGGCGAGCGTGGCGGCCAGTTCGCGCGCCGCGGGCAGCAGTTCCGGGCCCGGCAGCACCCTGTTCACCAGACCCATCTGCAAAGCCTCGGGCGCGGGCGCCATGCGCGCCGAGAGCACCAGCTCCAGGGCGCGGGCGCGGCCGACGATGCGCGGCAACAGGTGCGTGGAACCGAGCCCCGGCAACAGGCCGAGTTTCACGAAGGCGAAGCTGAGCCCGGCGTCCTCGGCGGCCAGGCGCAGGTCGAAGGGCAGCGTCATGGTCACGCCCACACCGACGGCAGAGCCGTTCAGCGCGGCGATCAGCGGCTTCGGGTAGGCGCCAAGTTCCAGCGGCAGGGCGCGCAGAAAATCCTCTTCGCCGAGTTTCGGCCCGGCGCCGGCGGCTTTGCCTGCGCGGTGCTGTTTCAGGTGGTCGAGGTCCACCCCGGCGCAAAAGGCGCGGCCGGCGCCGGTCACCACGACCGCGCGCACCGCAGGGTCGCTGCGCCAGGCGCGCAATACCGCGGTGATTTCTTCGCCCATCTCCACGGTGTAGGCGTTCAGCTTCTGCGGACGATTCAGGGTGAGCTCGCCGACGCCGTCACGGACTTCGACCAGGATGTTCCGGTAGGCCACCGCCCTTCTCCTTTTCCCCGGGTGTGTGTGCAGCGCGCGGCGGGAAGTGCACGGGAGCGCACCCGGGGCAAACCGCCGCGCGCAGGCCGGCTTACTCGTCGTCGCCGCTGAAGGGCGCCCAGTTCGGCTTGCGCTTTTCGAAAAAGGCGGTCGGCCCTTCCACCTGGTCCGGGTGGTCGGCGTGAATTTCGAGCTGGCGATGGGCGCGGTCGAGGCCCTCGGCGAGGCCGCAGTCGAGGCTCTCCCAGATCGCGCGCTTGCTGCGCCACAGGGCTGCAGGCGAAGCGGCGGCGACCATCTCGGCGAGTTCACGCGCGCGCGCCATCAACTGCGCGCCGGGAGTCACTTCACCGACCAGCCCGATGCGCAGCGCTTCCTCCGCCGTGATCCGCTCGGCCCCGCCCAGGTACACCATGCGAAAGACGCGGTCCAGCGGAATGCGGCGCGCCAGGCCCACGGGTTCGAGTGCAGAGACCAGCCCGTTTTGCACGTGGTTGTCAAAGAAGGTCGCGCTCTCGGCGGCCAGCGTGATGTCGCTGTCCGCGACAAAGTGCAGGCCGCCGCCCACGCACTGGCCGTTCACCGCCGTAATCACCGGCGTGTAGCAGCGGTTCTGGATGGCGGTGATTTTGCTGTAGGGCGCATCGCTCCGCTTGCCCATGGCGAGCTTCTGACTCTCGCCGGCAGCGGTGCTGCGAATGTCCCAGCCGGTGCAAAAGGCTTTGTCCCCGGCGCCGGTGACGATGACGCAGCGCACATCCGGGTCGCGCTTCACCCGCGTCCAGGCATCGTGAAGTGCGACGGTCATCCCGTAGTCGTAGGCGTTGCGCACGTCGGGGTTGTCGAGGGTGATCACGGCCACGCCCTGCGCGGCTTCGTAGTGAATTTGTCCCGCCATGCTCCCCCTCTTTTACCCCCGCGCGTTTTTCCCGTCAGCGCGTTCAGGCCGGGCGCGGCGGCCGACCGGGCGCAGGCCGGTCGGCAAAGGGCAAAGGCGCCCCCGCCCGCCTCAGGCCTTGCCGAGGATGGCGATGCCGCACGCGGTCGGGTGACCGCCGATGTTGTGGCTGAGCGCCGTTTGCACGTCCGGAACCTGGCGCGGACCGGCCGTGCCCCGCAGCTGCTGCACGTTTTCGTAAATCATGCGCACGCCGGTGGCGGCGGTCGGGTGGCCGAATGCCTTGAGACCACCGTCGGTGTTGACGGGCAGCGCGCCCCCGAGTTCAAAACGCCCGTCGGCAATGTGCTCTTTGGCCGAGCCCTTTTCGATGAAGCCCAGGTCTTCGTAGCTCAGCAGCTCAGTCAGGGTGAAGCAGTCGTGTAGCTGCGCCACATCGATCTGCTGCGCCGGGTCGTCAATGCCCGCCTGGGCATAGACTTCCCTGGCCGCCCAGGCGCTCGGCTTCCAGGAGAGGAAATCGTTGCCTGGGTCTTTTTGCGGGTTCGGCCCGGCAATCACGGAGACGCCCTTCACCAGGATGCGCTCGCCCGGCGGTGCCGCTTCGGCGCGCGTGAGCACGGCGGCCGCCGCGCCGTCCGTCTGCGCGGCGCAGTCGTAAAGCCCGAAGGGCCAGGAAATCATGCGCGCCGAGAGAACGTCTTCCACGGTGATCTCGCGCTTCAAAAAAGAGTTCGGCGCGAGCGTGCCGTTCCTGTGGTTCTTGACCGCGATCTTCGCCAGGTCCTCGCGGCCGGCGCCGAACTTTTCGAAGTAGGTGGCCGCGCACAGCGCAAACCAGCCGGCCGGCGTTTGCGGCAGGTCGCGCACGCGGTCCATCATCACCGAAGGCCCCGCCACGCCGCGATCCTTGGGCTTGTCGTAGCCCACGACCAGTACGGTGTCGTACATGCCCGCCGCGATGGAGAGCACGCCGCAGCGCAGCGCATCGGTGCCAGTGGCGCAGTAGTTGGAAACCATCGTGACCGGCTTGTTGAAGAGCTTGAGCGCGTCGCTGCACTCGTGCGGGCCCTTGTTCGAATAGATGGAGCCGGTGAAGACGGCGTCGATCTGCCGCTCTGGGTCCTCGATGCCGGCGTCGGCGTAGGCCTCGTAGGCGGCGTCCACGATCATGTCCGCCGGGCTCTGGTTCCAGTTTTCGCCAAAGGGGCAGCAGCCGACGCCCGTGATGGCGACCTTGCCTTGTATTGAGTCTCTAGCCATGTGCGCTCCCTTCGCCGCCGGCCGGGCCGGCGTACGGCGTCGCCTTCCAGTAGTAGTTCGGCCGGCCGCCCACTTCGTGGATGCGCCTGAACTCGAATTCCACGGGCATGCCCAGCCGCACTTCTCCGTCGGGAAGATTCACCAGTTGCAGGTGCACGCGCGCGCCCTCCACGTCGATAATGGTAACAAGGGTGGGCGGGTCGGGCGTGGGGAAGAAGTAATCGCGGGTGTAGGTGACCACCGAGCCGATCTTGTCGGAGAGGCGCACGCTCTCGAACGCGTCTTTGGCGCGGCAGCGTTCGCAAACGCGCTGCGCCGGAAATTGCAGGGCGCCGCAGGCGAGGCAGCGCTGCGCCTTGAATGCAATTTCGTCGTCGCGCTCTCTGTGGTGCGCCGTGGCCGAGAGGCCCGCGCCGCGCTGCCCGGCGGCGGCGCCTGCGTCCATGCCGCGCGCAGCCAGGTAGTGTTCGTAGCGGGCCACCTTTCTGCGCCGTTCCAGGTGCCAGCGCAGCCCCCGGCGCGCGCCCAGTTTTGCAAGCGGCGCTTCGGCGCGAAAGGCGTGTGCGAAGCCGCCGTCGCCGTAACCGGCCAGCAGAATGCGCTGCCCGGGCACGGCGCGCTCGAGCGCCCCGACCAGGAGCAGCAGCGCGAAGGCGGCGCCCGTGTTGCCGAGGCTGCCGAAGCAGGGATCCACCAGGGCGCTTTCTGTTACGCCCAGCGCGCGCGCCGCGGCCCGCTGGCTGCGCGCGTCGGGGCCGTACAGCGCCACCTGCGCGAAGTCCGCGATCTGCGCGCCCTGTTTTTCGAGCAGGCCGCGCACGGCTTCCCGGATGCCGGGCGCGTAGCCCTCCTGGATCACGAAGCGCTCTTCCCAGCTTTGCACAAAGGGGTCGTGCTCCGCGCGCCAGACATCCAG
>CAZJXU010000374.1:0-4345 GCA_964550095.1 uncultured Spirochaetales bacterium
CCCGCAGGCGCCAGAAAAAACTCGCCGCCGCCTTCCATCGCCTCGTTCAAGCCCTTCAGCGTGAAGCGCACGTAAGAAGGCGCGCGCCATTCTTCAATGCGCACCTCGAACTCCACGGTGCGCGAAACCGCGCCCACGTCACCCTTGAGCACCCAGCGCGAAAGCTCCCGGCTCAGCTTGGTGTGCTGCTGGTAGCCGCGCAGGAAGCCGCCCCAGTTGTCCATCTCTTCGACAAAGCGCCACACCGTTTCCACGGGCAGCCGGGTGGTGGTCGTGTATTCCGCTTCCGGCATGCCGCTAGCCTCCGGCGCCGCCGGATGCGATGTGCTTGCCTGCAACATAGCCCCAGGTGATGGAGCGACAGTTGGATGTGCCGCTCTGGTAACCGCCGCCCAGGTCGAGCAGCGCGGCGCTGTTGCCCACCGCATAAAGGCCCGGTATCGGCCGGCCGCGCACGTGCATCACCTGCGCGTCCAGGTTCCAGTCGAGGCCGTGGCTGGGGATGCCCACCGAAGTCGGGTGCAGCCGCACGGCGTGGTAGGGCGGCTTCGCCAGCGGGCCCAGCAAGGGGTTGGGGTAGTCCGGGTCGCCTGCCAGCCGCACCGCCCAGGGCCACTGGCCGCGCCCGAAGTCCGGGTCTTCGCCCTTTTCGGCGCCGGCGTTGAAGCGCTCGATGGTGCGCACGAGCTTCTCCCGGGGCACGCCGATGCGATCGGCCAGTTCCTCGATGCTGCTTGCTACGATCACCATCTCTTCCGGCAGCGGCATGCCGGGCATGAAGGAACCCAGCGGGTAGCGCTCCCGGTAGGTTCCGTCGAAGATCAGGGTCGGCGTGATGTTCGGCTGCTGTTGACGGTTGCCGTCCCAGGCGCGAATGCGCGGCTGAAAATCCTTGTAGAACGATTCGTCGCAGAAGCGCTCGCCTTCCGCGTTCACCCATATCGCGTGCGGCACGCCGCCTTCCCAGCTCGAACGCCACAGCGCTTTGCCATCCACCTCTTCGCCCGGTATCTGGTAGCCGAAGTAGAGCGCCAGGTTGGTGCAGGGCACGGCGGCGATGCGCGCGCCGATTTCCGGCCCCATCACCAGGTGGTCGCCCTCCAGGTAGTCGGGGAAAACGCCGTGCCATTCGCGCATGTCTTCGTACGCGCAGGCCATGGCTTCGTTGTGGTCGTAACCGCCGACGGCCAGCACCACGCCGCGCCTGGCCCGCACGAAGAAGTCCTTGCCTTCGCGTTCGGCGCGCACGCCGACCACGGCGCCCGCGTCGTCCGTGATCAGTTCGCGAACTGCAGTCTCGGTGTAGGCGGGGATGCCCCGGTCGATCACCGCCGCCTTGACGAAGAAGCCCATCATGCCCGGGCCGAAGCTGCGCATGTCGTCCGCGATGCGCCTTCCCAGCAGTTCGTAATCCCAGGTGGTGACGCGCGCCAGCCCGCCCCATGCGTACATCTCTTCGTGCAGGGCGCCCATCGGCATGATCGGGGTGAGCCAGGTTTTGCTTTGCCACTCGCCCAGGGTTTTGCCGTCGAAGAGCTGCACCGAGAGGTAGCGGCCGCTTTCCTTCGTGCCCGGCGCCTTCGGGTAGTAGTAGTCGGGCAGGCCGATGCAGGCCTTCCACGCCACGCCGGCCTTTTCGCCGTAGTAGTTGACGGCCTCGTGCATGGTGTCGAGCCACTTGTTGCGGTGCGCGTCGCTGCCGAAGCCCGCGGCCAGGAACTCGGCGTAGGCGCGGCCGGCTTCGATGGAGTCTTCGAGGCCCGCTTCCAGCATCCAGCGGTTGGCCGGCACGAACACTTCGCCGCCGCCGAAGCCGGAGAGGCCGCCCAGCTTGGGCGCCTTTTCCAGCACCACGCATTCGCAGCCCGAGTCGCGCGCGACGATGGCGGCGGAGAGCGCGCCCAGCCCCGAGCCGACCGCGACCAGGTCGCTTTCCAGGTCCCACTGTTTCGGTTGCCCGGGCATTTCCGCTCCTTCCTCCAGACTGCGCATGGCCCGTGTGCGCCATCGGGGCAGGCACAGCCTGCGACGGGCGACGGGCCGCGGGTGAATAATTTCGAGACGTAGTGTATCGTAATCCCTGTCGCTGCCCAGCCTGTCGCTGCCCAGGTCACGTCCTTTAATGCAGGGCCCGCCGCCGGCCGGAAAATCGAAACCCGGTTTTGATCGGGGGATGCGCGGGCGGGCGCCTGCCCGGCGAGGCCGAACGCGACGGGAACAGCCGTGCCGGGACGGGCGGGCACGTCGCGCCGCGCACGCCGCGAGGGACGGTCGCTTCGATTCGGGCGGACGGGCGCAGGGAACGGGGGGAGCGGGCGGCGGATACCGGGCGCGGCGGGGCTGTTCGGCGGCGTGATCGGGCGGCGCATCGCGCTTCGGCGCAGACACCACGGGAGGGGAGCGGGCGCATGGAACGGGAAGCACAGGCGCGGGCGGGCGCGGCCCCGGAGCGCCGCGCGCAGGCGGAAAGCGCCGCCGCGGCGGGCCGCCCGCGCAGTGAAGAGACCCACCAGGCCATCCTGGACGCCACCCTGGCCCTGCTTTCGGAGGTGGGCTTTTCGCGGCTCACCGTCGAAGGCGTGGCGCTGCGCGCTTCGGTGAGCAAGGCCACCATCTACCGCCGCTGGCCGTCCAAGTTGCCGCTGGTGGTGGAGGCCTTCGGCCAACTGCCCGCCTTTGAAGACGTGGATACCGGCAGCCTGGCAGGCGATCTCAGCGCCATGCTCACCCAGTACCTGAAAAACTTTCTTTCCACTTCGCTTTCCGTTGTGTATCCGAGCCTGGCGGCGGAGCGCTCTCACAACCCCGAGCTGGGTGAACTGCTCGACCCCTTGCTGCGGCTGCGTCGGCGTCCGCTGGATGCGGCGCTGCGGCGCGCGGCCCAGCGCGGCGAAATCCCCGCGGACACGGACCTGGACCTGGCCTCCGACCTGGTGGTCGGCCCGATTGCAGTGCGCCTGTTCTTTCGCGGCATGAAGATTCACCCGGACATGGTGGACGGCATGGTGGAGCTTGCGCTGCGCGGCATTCGTTCCGCATCGCCGGCGGAAAAGGGCCCGGCTTGAGATGTACCTGGATGCTGCGTGCGCCTCGGGCTTTTGCGAAACCGTTGTGCGCCCCCGGCGTTCCGGCGCACGGCTTGAGGAGTCACATCGCATGACAGAATCCGAAGCGGATTACACGCTCGGCCCCACCGACTTCGAGATGGAAAAGGTCCTCGCCGATGCGCGCGCCAAGGCGGGCCGGGACGACTTTGGCGAGGAGCCCTTCGAAGATGCGCTCGGCGTGCTGCTCGCCGCGCTCGATGCGTCGCCGCTGAACCCGGTCGGTCGCAGCGTGCAGCGCGCGCGCATCGTGGACAGCCTGGTGGTCCGCCTGCGCTTCGAATCCTACTGCGCGCGCTACCCGGAAATCCTGCAAGAAGAAGTCGCAGATCCGCTGGTGGTGGTCGGCCAGACCCGCACCGGCACCACGCGCCTGCACCGGCTGCTGGCATGCGACCCGCAGTTTTACGCGCCGCTCTGGTGGGAGGTGCGCTACCCGGCGCCCTTCGCCGAGGCGGAGGCCTTTGCCGCGGGCGCAGACGCGGGCGCGCCCGACCCGCGCATCGCGGAAGCCGAGCAGCAGGTGCAGATGATCCTGGAAACCCAGCCGGTGCTGGCTTCCATTCATCCCTGGGACGCGTGCGGCGCCGACGAAGAAATCATGCTGATGGAGCACGCCTTCCTGTCGCATGTTCCCGAGTCGAGTACCCGGGTTCCCGATTACATCCAGTGGATCGACGCACAGGACTGGCGCCCGGCGTATCGCTACCTGGAGAAGATGCTGCAGTTTCTGCAGTGGCAGAAGAAGCGGCGCGGAGAACGGGCGGAGCGCTGGGTGCTGAAGACGCCCCAGCACCTGGCCTACGTGGATACCCTCTTCGAACGCTTCCCCGGCGCGCTGGTGGTCCAGACGCACCGCGATCCGCTTTCCACCATCCCGTCTTCGGCCAGCATGTACAGCGCGCTTTACGGTCTCGGCCAGGATGAGGTGGATTTCGAAGGCGTCGGCCGCCAGTGCCTGCGGCGTTTTTCCTGGGCGCTCGCGCGGAACCTGGAAGCGCGTGCGCGCCGCGGCGACGCGGGCTTCGTCGACGTCTGGTATGCCGACGTGGGACGCGATTCGATGGGCGAAGTGCGCCGCGTTTACGAAGCGCTGGGCAGGCCGCTCGCGCCCGAAGCGGAGCGGGCGATGCAGCAGTGGCTCTCCGAGAACGCCCGCGAAAAGCGCCCGCCCCACGAATACACCCTGGAAAAGTTCGGCCTCACGCGCGAAGAGATCGAGCGCGAGTTCGCCGCCTACC
>CAZJXU010000375.1:0-4988 GCA_964550095.1 uncultured Spirochaetales bacterium
AACATGTTCTTGCACTGGCCTTGGCAACCAATGCCCAGATATTGTGTGCCGAGGATGGGCCCTTGCGGAAAGACTATCAAGATTCTGAAGTAGTCAAGGACAAATTCAACGGCCTTCAAAAGCTATATCCACTGCATGAAAAGGTTACCGAGAGAAGCAATTTTCTGGGGAGATACCGATGTCCCAAACGAAAGAAAGCTCATTCGTGACCTCTCGCCTCCATTTGGAGGCCGCCATGAAAACGCCCCGCGCCGGCGCATCCAAGCCGTGTACCCGGCCCTGACCCTGGCCTGGGCCTTCCTGCCCATCTCGCCCTCGTGGATGGAGCCCGCGGGTGGGCAGACTGGGCAGGGGCGTCTATTCGGGCAATAGGGGCCAACGGATGGCTTCATGGGCCTCCTTGCGCTGGAGCCATCACGGGGATAGGCTGCCGGATGCTCCCGGGCGGAGCCGAGCCAGGGATGGCGATTTTTGCGGTTGCGGGGGCCGGGGGACTGGGCTAGAGTTCCACACGGGTGGTTGAAGGGAGACACAGGCCGATAAGAAATGGGGCTGGCGCGAGAACACGCCGGATAACGAGGTGTTTTCCCGCAAAAGCTTCGCAAAGGAAACCAAGCCATGATCTTCAAAGAAGAGTACAAGGAACTACTTAATGACGACAATCAGGAATTGTTCGTCAAGATCGCACGAATAAACATCAAGCACATCATCAGGACTGCAGCGGAATCTGGCCTGATACGTCCTTACAACTTGGATGAAATAAACTCAACAACAGATTTTAACGAAGTGTGCGAGCTTTTTAAGTCCCTGAGACTTGAATCCAATATTTTCCAAGGTGACCGATACTGGATAAGCCAGATCGGAGAAAAATTGCACCATGCCAAAAGAAAGAGGCGCTTGCGAAGGCCCCCTCAGGAATACAACAACCTTTTTCGGCTTCGATGCCAGCAACTACCAAATCTTTACGGTGTGTTGCTTGAGCACAGAAACATGCAAGCGCACTCCCAGGCTCATCGTGCTCAAGGCTATGACTTGGGAACGAGTACGCATTTCATGTCTCTCTGTGCAACCATTTTATCCATTCTTGACCTTTCCTATAAAAACCCGGATGGCGCCTTGGATCTTGAGGAGCGTGTGTGCGATTGCGTAGAGATGCTCTCAAGAGAAATATTGAAAGACAGGATTGAAGAAGAAGGTGAAAACGAAGAAACACAAGACAAATCCGAGATGATTATTGGATTGCGAAATGCTTTGGATGAAAGCGAGAAACAGAGGGCGTCGCTTCGCGAAAAATCAACTGAACAAAAGAAAAAAATTGAAGAGTTGGAACAAAAGAATGAAAGTCTGCGTGAGCGCCTTGACAATGAAAACCCGGTCGGGGAGAAGTTGGCAAAGTTTATTGAGGAGAAGTCTGAACAGCTCATACAAGAGTTCCAAGAGGCATCAAAAGAGATGCAGTCCGGGAACAAGAAGATTATGGATCATGTATCGGATGCCATAGAAGGTATTGAAAATACCGTGGAGGGTATTGAGTCCAAAATCAAGAGCGAAGAACTCATCGGTGCTTCATCAGAAAATGAATACGAAGAGGAAGATGATTACGAGGAAGAAGACGATGGTGATTTCGAAGACTCGGATGACGAAGAGGATGAAGATGAAGAAGAGGAGGATTTCGATGAGGACGATGAAGAAGATGAGGTCGACAGGCTAACGCCTCTAATGGCAGAAGCCGAGTTGCGCCAGCTTAGAAATAGAATACGTCGGGAAATGGATGTAGAACCATGGGAGAATATCTGCATGATCAGGCCCATCGTCTCTGAAGCTCTCATTCAGGCGCAGTATGGAGATATGAATACGATCGACGACTGGAAAGGTATTCAGAACATCGCCAGAAAGTACAGGCGCCATCGAGCAATCATGGATCGCCAGCTCGAAGAATACGGAGAAGAGATGATGGATATTTACCAAAGAGTCGAGCGACGCTATGTAGACAACGACTGACCACCCTAGGCCCATGGGCCGGCGCCTGGGCGGTCGCCCCGGACCAGGCCCCGGGGGCCAGAGGCCCAGTGGAGGGCTGAATCGGGGGTTGCGGGGCTTGTATTGCATCGCCCAGCGTTCTGTTACACCATGCCCCGGACTGTCCAGCACCCCTGCCTGAAAAGTCTCGACCCACCACAAGGAGACCGCCATGAAGACCACCCACACCGGCGCACACCGGGCCCTGGCCCCCATCATTTCTGCCCAGTCCACCGAGGCCCTGGCCCTCACCCCGACCGGCCCCAGTCTGCCGGCCACTCGCAGCTTGCCGGCCCGGCCCATGATCGCTCGGGCCCTGACCCCGGCCTCAGCCCAATTCCCGGCCCGGCGCAGCTTCCCCGCCGTGCTCACCTGGCCGACCACCCTCCCCCTCCTCACCTTCTTCCTCGCCGCCTTTGCCTTGCTCATCCCGCTCTCGGTCGCGGCGCAGAACACCACCACCAACGCCGGCGCCAGCGCCAACACCAGCTCCGGTGCCAACAACACCGCCAACCCCTCCCGCCCCTACGAGATCACGGAAGAGCGCGAGGCCTGCGCGAGCTACGAGCCGACGCGGCGGCCGTTCTTCGGCGATACGCACGTGCACACGGCGTACTCTTTCGATGCGAGCAGCCAGGATACGCGCAATACGCCGCGCGATGCGTATTCGTTCGCCAAGGGCGGGCGGGTCGGCCTGCAGCCCTACGATGAGAAGGGCAGGCCGTCGCGGCGGGTGCGGCTGGAGCGCCCTCTGGATTTCACGGCGGTTACGGATCACGCTGAAACAATGGGCGAGGTGCGCATTTGCCGCGACCCGAATGTCGCCGGTTACGATTCGGATTTCTGCTTCTTCTACCAGAATGCCGGGGCGTTGGCGATGAACTTGATGGCGCTGCGCACTATCGTCGGCAAGGATCGCTTCCAGTATTGCGGTGAAGACGACAGGCGCTGCCTGGAGACGGCGCAAGTGGTCTGGGGCGATGTGCAGGCGGCTGCGGAGGAGGCTTACGACCGCACGGCTGCGTGTACGTTCACCAGTTTCATCGGTTACGAGTGGACGGCCTCCGTCGGTACCGGCGGCAACCTGCACCGCAATGTGATTTTCCGCAATGCGCAGGTGCCGGCCTACCCCGCGAGCTGGGTGGAAACGCCTTCGGCCCGCGCGCTGTGGAGCGCACTGCGCAGCGATTGCATCGAAGGCATTCCGGGCTGCGATGCGCTCACCATTCCGCACAACTCCAACCTGTCCGGCCCTTCGCTGATGTTCGAGTCGGCGGGCATCCGCACTGCGGAAGACGCGGGCATGAAGGTGACGGCGGAAGAGGCGCGCCTGCGCCGGCGCTTCGAGCCGCTGATTGAGATCATGCAGCACAAGGGCGACAGCGAGTGCATGCTGCAGGGCGATACGACGGACGAGGCCTGCGGTTTCGAGAAGCTGCCCTACAACAGCTTCGCGGGGGTTTCGCGTTTCCGCACGCTCAACCTGGGGCTGGACCTCGACCCGGTGCGCGGCGCGATGGTGCGCGAGGCGCTCAAGAAGGGGCTGCGGCAACAGGCGCGGCTGGGCGAGAACTCTCTTAAGTACGGGATTATCGCCAGCACCGATACGCATCTCGGCACGCCGGGCATGACCGACGAGGGCGCGCCGCAAGGGCACGGCGGCGCGGGCCTGCAGGCGGGCGGCCGGGGCATGCCGGACGACCCGGAGTTCAATCCGGGCGGCCTGGCCGTGCTCTGGGCGGAAGAGAACACGCGCGATTCCCTGTTCGCGGCCATGCAGCGCCGCGAGGCGTACGGCACCAGCGGCAGCAGGCCGGTGGTGCGCTTTTTCGGCGGCTGGGATTACGCGAAGAATATGTGCGATGCCCAGGACTTCCCCGAGCAAGGCTACGCGGGCGGCGTGCCGATGGGCGGGGATCTGCCCCCGGCGCCGGAGGGCGGCGAGGCGGCGGCTGCGCCGACGTTCGCGGTCTGGGCGCTCATGGATCCGGGCACGCGCAGGAACCCCGGCACGCCCCTGCAGCGCATCGACATTATCAAGGGCTGGGTGGACAAGCGCGGCCGCACGCACGAGCAGGTGTTCCTGGTGGCGGGGGGCGAGAACGGCGCCTCGGTCGATACCGAAACCTGCGAAACGCGGGGCGATGGGGCGGAGCAGCTTTGCGAGGTGTTCACCGACCCGGATTTCGACCCCGACCAGAACGCTTTCTACTACGCGCGTGTGCTGGAAAACCCCACCTGCCGCTGGAGCCAGCGCGTGTGCAACCAGGCGAAGGTGGATTGCAGCCTGCCGGCTTCGGAAATCCCGGCGGGTTACGAGTCGTGCTGCGCACCCGACCACAGGAAGACGGTGCGCGAACGCGCCTGGACTTCGCCTATCTGGTACACGGCGTCGGAGTGAGCGGCGACGGGGCGCGACGAGACGAGCGGGCAAGGGCGACAGCAAAGCCGGGCGGGCCGGCGGAACGACGTAGCAGCAACGGTTTGACGACGGCGTTGGTGCGGGCGGGTCGAAGATTCGACCGCGCCTGAACAGACCGGGCGCTATTCGCTGCCGCGCTGCTGCTCGGCCCTGGGCGATGCGATGAATCTGCGGTCGGCAGAACCCACGTCCGCGGCGTTCGCGCTCATATTCGCGCCTGTTCCGCCCGCGCCCATACTCGATCCAGCGCCCAAATCCATACTCGAGCTTGCGCCTGTTCTGCTTTGCGTGGTGTCTGCGCCCATACTCGAGCCCGCGCTCAAATCCATACTCGATCTTGCGCCTGTTCTGCTTTGCGTGGTGTCTGCGCCCATAATCGAGCCTGCGCTCAAATCCATACTCGAGCTGGTCCCACCGACGGAGCCAGCGCCCGCTGCACTCACACCCACCCGCGCCATGCCCGGCGCCGGCGCGGGTACCGGGCCGCCAAATCCACCGCCGCCGCTGCGCCCCGTATCTTCCACGTCGCCCCGGTCGCCCCCCGAAC
>CAZJXU010000376.1:0-9155 GCA_964550095.1 uncultured Spirochaetales bacterium
CTGGTGCACGGCAACAAGACCGTGGTGTTCACGTGAGCGCCGGCCTGCGCCTTGCGGTTTTCTTTTTCCTGCTGCTGCTGGTGGCGGCCATGTGGGTTGCAACCTGGGTGTCGAAGCGCCAGGAGCACGTGATCGAGGGCGTGGTTCCCTTCGAGAGGCAGGTTTTCGATAGGCTGACCCTGGTCACCGTCGGCAGCGGCGGCTCTTTCGTCAACCAGCACCGACGGGGCCCGGCGCTGCTGGTGGGACACGGCGACACCCTGCTGCTGGTCGATGCAGGGCGGGGCGTCAGCGCTGCGCTGCGCGCCGTCGAAGTTCCGCCCGAACAGCCGCGGCACGTGCTGCTCACCAGCCTGCTGCCGGAAAACCTGCTCGGCGTCGATGACCTGTGGCTCGACGCAAAACTGGCAGGCGCAGCAGGGCCGCTGCGCGTTTACGGCCCGCCGGGCACGGCGCGCTTCCTGGAAAGGCTCGAGGCCGCGCATCAAGGCGGCGCCGATGCGCTGGCTGCAGACTTTGAACTGGAGCGACCGGCGGCAGGCGAACTCGAGGCCATCGAGCTTGCCGGCTTTGAGCGTTTCCGGGTGGGAGAACTCGAGGTGCAGGCGGCAGCGCTTTCCGGCGGGGCCCTGCCCGCCCTGGCCTACCGCATCGAAGCGCCGCCGGCTGATGCGAGCGGACGTGCGACGCGCCCGTCGCTGGCGATCGCGGTTTCCGGAAACGCCCCGGACATCGTCGCTGAATTCGCCAGGGGCTCTGGCCTGCTGGTGCTGGAGGCCGTTTACGGCGCCTCGCTGCAGCTCGCCGAAGAGGCGGATGTTCCGCTAAGCCGCGGCCTGCAGAGGGAGGCCGCCATGCACCTGTGGCTGGAAGAGGCCGGCGCGCTGGCCGCACGCGCCCAGGTGGGCGCCCTGGTGCTGACCCGGCTGCGCCCGCCGCCCGTGTTCGCCTTTCAGTACGAGAGCCTGGTGCGCGAGAGCTTTCGGGGCGGCCCGATTTTCGTGGCCGAAGACGGCGACCGCTTTACGCCCGGCCCCTGAACACGCGCAGGCTGGCTACTGCGAGGGCGGCTTCGGGACGGCCAGCGTGGGGAAAACGCGCGCGTAGAGCAGCCAGACCAGCGCGAAGGCGGAAAAGAAGGCCAGCGCCGTGCCGAACTGCACGGCGCCCCAGAAGGCCCAGGTGTCCTGGGGCGCCAGCGACGGCCAGATCAACACGTTGCGCTCCAGCCAGAAGCCGAGGGCGGAAACCAGGGCCACGCTGCCCAGCCAGGCGGCGTTCTGCTTGGGACGCTGTCCGAGCAGGCACCAGAAGGGGATCACCCAGATAGCGAACCAGGCCGCCAGGGTGATGCGCACCCAGGGCTCGCCCAGGATGCGGTCCCACCAGCCTTCCCAGTACCAGGTGGACATCAGAAACTCGGTGCCCAGCCGATCTTTGAAGAAGGCGGTTTCTTCGGGCAGGTTGCCGTACCAGATCACCAGGTACTGCGAGAAAAACAGGTACATCCAGAAAATCGAAAAGGCGAACACCATCTTGCCGAGGTCGTGCAGGCGACTCTTGGTGATCGAGCCGGCAAAGCCCGGCGCGCTGCCGTGCAGCACCGTCAGCACCGTGGTCACGGAAATGGCCGAGAGGAAGGCGCCCCAGGCGAAGAAGCCGCCGAAGAGGTTGGAAAACCAGGTGGGCTCCAGGGACATCACCTGGTCGAAGCCGATAATCGAGTAGCCGAATGCATACACCAGGCAGATGATGGGGGCGAGCACGCGGGTCCTCTTCAGGCTCGCTTCGTGCTCCTGCTGCTCGCCTTGCCAGCCGGCGCTCCAGCGTTCGAACAGGCGACCGGCCATGCCGGTGGCCTGCACGCCGTAAAGCGCAGGGCGAAGCGAGGCGCGCAGGTACATCCCGCTTAATACCGCCAGCAGGGCGTAGATGCCGAGATCGACGATCACGAAGCGCGTGGAGTTGAGCCAGGCGTCCTTCCAGGGCAGCAGCTCCACGGCGCCGTGGAAGTCCGCACGCCAGGGGTAGAGCCAGGCGCCCCCGAAAAACCAGTCGCAGGCGGCGAGCACGAAGGTCAGCGGCGCCCACACTGCAAGGCTCTCGGCGATGCGGCGCACCGGGCCGGCCCAGCGTGCGCCGACAATGGTGAGCGCGCAGGCGATGATCAGGCCGCCCTGGGAAATGCCCGCGAAGTACAGGTAGTTGACGTGGAAGGCGCGCCAGGCTGCAGCCGGGTCCGACACCAGGCCGTAGCCGAACAGCGCGAGCCCGGTGAAGAGCAGCAGCAGGAGCGGCACGGTGAGCACGGCGGGCAGCGGGCGCTGCTGCGCCTGGTCCCGGTAGGTCGAGCTTTCCTGCGCGCTCACGGCGTGCCCCCCTTTTGCAGGTAACGCACGTAGTTCACGATGTGCCAGCGATCAGCTTCGGGAATGCGCGCGTAGCCCGGCATGCGCTGGCCGCCCACCCGTACCAGGTTGTAGATGTAGCCGTCGCTGCGGCCGACGGCGGTCAGCAGGGGGAAGACTCCTGCCAGCGGGCCTGCCTTCTCGCCGGCCATGGAAACCGGCCCGTCGCCCATGCCGGCGCTGCCGTGACACAGGTCGCAGTAGATGTTGTACAGCGCTTCGCCGCGCGCCAGCGAGCGGAAGTCCGTGGGCGCAAAAGGGTTTTGCAGGGCGTCTGCCGCGGGATCGTACTGCGCGAAGCCGGGCGCCTCGCCGTCCACGGGCAGCGTGCCCTGCGGCGGCGAAAAGGGCGCCACCTGCCCCTGGTGCTGCACGCGCTCGAAGGCCTGCACGGCCTTTTGCCACTTCATCTGCGGGAACCAGCTCTCGCTCCACTGCTCCCAGCAACCCACCCCGCCGCACAGCAAGGCGAGCACCAGCCAGGCGAGCAGGCGCGTGTGATGCCTAGAGTTCGACAAGGTTGACCTCCTTGGCCTGGTGCGCGGTGAGCAGGGCGCGCACCTCGGGCAGGTCGCGCTCGGCGCAGCACACCGCGAGGCCGAACTCTTCGGCGGAGAAGCGCGAGCTGTAGGCGCGGTCTTCCTTGCCGAAACGCCCGTAGGGCAAGCGGCCGACCAGCAGCAGGCCCAGCAGGGTGGCGAGCCCGCCGAAGAGAATGGTGAGCTCGAAGCCGATGATGGTGTAGGTGGGGATGGCGGCGAAGGGCTTGCCGCCGATCATCACCGGCCAGTCGTAGGACATCCAGATCGGCAGGGCAAAGCCGGTCACCACGCCGACAAGGCCGCCGACCAGGGTGAAGACCCGCACGCGCGAAGGCTTCTTGTCCAGGACGTCGTCGAGCTCCGGGAAGGCTGCCGGCGCGTAAATTTCAAGCTCGGTGAAGCCGCGACCCTGCAAGCGCTTCGCGCAGGCGGCCACCGGGGCGGGCGTGTCGAAAATGCCGACCAGGGAGGGCATCAGTTCCGGCCTCCTTCAGCGTGCGCCCTTTCGTGAATGGCGAGCTCTTTCATCTCGGCAATGGCGATCACCGGGAAGAACTTCATGAAGAGCAGGAAGAGCATGGCGAAAAAGCCGAAGCTGCCGGCGAAGATGACCAGCTCCGCCCAGCTCGGCGTGTAGATGCCCCACACCGCGGGGTCGTACTCGCGGCTCAGCGAGGTGATGATGATGACGTAGCGCTCGAACCACATGCCGATGTTGATCAGGGTGGAGAGCACGAAGATGGTCGGGATGTGGGTTCGCAGCTTCCTGAACCAGAAGAGCTGGGGGAAAATGACGTTGCAGGAGATCATGGTCCAGGTGGAAAACCAGTACGGGCCGAAGGCGCGCAGCCAGAAGGCGGTCTGCTCTGCCTCCACGCCGGAATACCAGGCGATGAAGTACTCGAAGCCGTAGGCGTAACCGACGATCCACGAGGTGAGCAGCAGGAAGCGGGACATGTTTTCGAAGTGGTAGTCCTCGATGTAGGCCTCGAGGCCGTAGATGCGCCGCACCGGAATCATCACGGTCAGCACCATGGCGAAGCCCGAAAAAATGGCGCCCGCCACGAAGTAAGGGGCGAAGATGGTGGCGTGCCAGCCGGGCACGATGGACATGGCGAAGTCCCAGGACACGACGGAGTGCACCGAGAGCACCAGCGGCGTGGCCAGGCCCGAAAGGTGCAGCACGGAGCGCGTGTGGCTCTTCCACTGGCGAACCGTGCCCTGCCAGCCCAGCGCCAGCGCCGTGTAGATCATCCGCTTCAACCCGCGCGCCCGGTCGCGCGCGATGGCGAGATCCGGAAGCAGGCCGATGAAGAAGAACACGATGGAAATGGTCGCGTAGGTGGAAATCGCAAAGGTGTCCCACTCGAGCGGGCTGCGAAAATTCACCCACAGGCCGCGCTGATTCGGGTAGGGCAGGATGAAGTAGCTCTTCCAGATACGGCCGACGTGAATGCCCAGGAACTGCGCGGCCGTCAGCACCGCGAAGACCGTCATCGCCTCGGCGCCCCGGTTGATGGCGTTGCGCCACTTGGCCCGGAACAGGTACAGGATGGCGGAAATCAGGGTGCCGGCGTGTGCGATGCCGACCCAGAACACGAAGGTGACGATGTACACGCCCCAGAACACCGGGTGCGTGTAACCGCCGATGCCGAGCCCTTCGTACACCTGGTAAACCCAGGTCGCGCCGGCCGCCGTCACCGAGAGGAGGCAGGCGCCGAGCAGCATCAGGTAGCCGGGAGAGATGCCCTCCATCACCGCCAGGATGTCGCGGTTGATTTTGGACTCCCGGCGCGGGCGGCTGGGCAGCGTTTCCGGGGTGGCGGGCGGCGCCATCGCTTAACCCTCCACCTTGCCGCGCTCCACCTTCGCCAGGTAGGTGACGGCGGGGCGCGTGTTGAGCACGTGCAGCGCGTGGTAGCCGCGCTTCGAGTGGGTTTTGGCGCGAAGCTCCGAGTTTTCGTCGCGCCAGTTGCCGAAGTGGATGGCGTCGGTGGGGCAGGTCTGCTGGCAGGCGGTCTGCACCGCGCCGTCTTTAATTTGTTCGCCCTTGGCCGCGGCCTGCTGGCGGGCGTGCTGGATGCGCTGCACGCACATGGTGCACTTTTCCATCACGCCCTGGCCGCGCACGGTGACGTCCGGGTTGAGACCCAGCTCCATCGGCTCGGGCCACTTGGTGAGCTGGTGATCGAAGTAGTTGAAGCGGCGCACCTTGTAAGGGCAGTTGTTCGCGCAGTAGCGGGTGCCTATGCAGCGGTTGTAGATCATCGCGTTCATGCCCTCTTCGTTGTGGTAGGTGGCGATGACGGGACACACCGGTTCGCAAGGCGCCGCGCCGCAGTGCTGACAGAACATCGGCGAGTTGCGGATGTCCGTGTTGCCGAGCTGTTCGCGGTTTTCCAGGTAGAAGCTGCGGCCCAGCCCGGGCTCGGCCTCGCCCGCGCCCACCCAGCGGTCGATGCGCAGCCAGGCCATCTGGCGCACCAGGCGGGTTTCCTCTTCGCCCACCCGGGGAATGTTGTTTTCGACATAGCAGGCGGCGATGCAGGCGCTGCAACCGTTGCACTTGTCGATATCGACGCTCATGCCCCAGCGGTAGGGGCTCTCCAAAGCGACCGCTTCGCCCTGTTCGTGGAAGGTGGCGGCGTACTGCGCGTCGTTGGCGTCGTCGGCCGGGTCGAAGGGCTCGCGGATTTCGTGCGAGCCGGCATGACCACCGCCGTGCCCGTTTCCATGACCGCCCCCGTGGTCGCCGCCGTGCGCCGCATCCTCGCCGTGCCCGCCGTGCGCAGCAGCGGCGCCGGCGCCGTGACTTGCCCCGTGCGCGCCGGGCTCGGGCATGGCGGCCAGTTCCAGAAGGGTCACTTGCTCGCCGAGCTGACGCCCGCGCTTGTTGTCGTTGAACTGCGACATCGGCAGGCGGCGATGCCGCCCGGTGGCCTCGACCTGCGCGCGCTCCGTCAAAAAGGCGCGCCCGCCGCTTTCGTCCACGCCGTCGCCCGGCAGCAGGTCGAACACGTTCACGCCGCGCGGCGTGCCGGAAAGACCCTGCCCCGCCTTCGACGCAAAGTGTCCTTGCAGGTGGCCCTGGCCGGTGGGGATGGCGATCACGTCGTCGCGAATGCCGCCGCGCACGTAGGCAGCCACGAAGGCCTCGCCCGCCGAGGTCTGGACGCGAAGCACGTCGCCCATTTCCACGCCCAGCCTGGCGGCAGTGCTCTTGCTGATCTCCGCCCAGCTATCCCAGGAAACGGAGGTCACCGGGTCGGGGATTTCCTGCAGCAGCGAAAGCGCGGCCCCTCGGCCGTCTCCCAAAAGGCCGTGCGGGAAGGCGAGCAGCGTAAGGTCGCCGGCGCCGGTGAGCTCCGGCGACTTCACTTCCACTTTCGACACGTCGGTATTGAGCCGCGCCGGCTTGGCTGCGGCGCCCGCATACACGCCGCCCGCGCGCAGCGCCGCGTGCCAGTCGCTGTCGTTCCATGCCTGCCTGAGAATGGCGCGGAAATCTTCCGACGGAAGGCGCGCCGCGGCATCGGCCGAAAGCATGCGGCCGAGCGCCAGCAGCGCGTCGGGAGTCTGGCGGGTGTCGTAGAGCGGGCGCAGGGTCGGCTGCACCAGCGCGCGCACGCCCGGGCGCGGCGCACGGTCGCCCCAGCTTTCCAGCGGCGCGTGCGTGGGCAAGATGACGTCGGCGCGCGATGCAGTTTCGTCCATGGTGCAGGAAAGCGACACCAGCAGCTCGACCTCTTTCAGCGCTTCGTCGAAACCGCCGGCCTGCGGCAGCGAGTACAGCGGGTTCGCATCGTGCACCAGCAAGACCTTGACGTTGCCGTCGCGCATGGCCTGCACCAGCGCCAGCACATCCTGGTAACTGGCTTCGGCGCCGGCCTCGGGCGCGAGGCGCACGCCGCGCCCGCCCAGCACCTGGTTCAGCACCAGCACCGCGCCGGCCGCGCTGACGGCCCGGCGACTCGATGCGGCGCTGCCGGGCGGCAGGGCAACAGCCCTGGCGCTCCTGGCCAAGGCCCTGCCGAGGCGCTCGATGTCCGCCACCGGGATGCCGGAGGCCTCAGAGGCGGCCTTCACATCCACGCCGGCCAGTTGCCCGCGCAGCGTCGCGCCGCCGGGTGCGCCGGCTGCAGCCGCGGTTTTGGCGAGCGCCAGCGCCAGCGCGGCCTCGCTGCCGGGCCGCGCGGCGAGCCACTCGTCGGAGGCGCTCGCGGTCAGCGAAAGCCGCGCGCCGATGTACACCAGGCGCGCCCCGCCGGAGGGACGGCGCTCGATGTCGCGCGCGTCGGCCCACTGCCGGGCGTGTTCCACCGGCGAATGACCGGTATCCAGCAGCTCGGAACCGAAATCGACCACCATGTCGGCGCCTTCGAGGTCGAAGTGCGGCGTGCCGTCGATGCCGTGCACCTGCCTGGCGGCCTCGCGCAGCGCCTTGTCGGAAAAGGGCTCGTAGAAGGTGCGCCCGCCCAGCCCGGCTGCTTCCACGAAGCGGTCCAGCACGCGGTCCGCGGTGGGGCCCACCCTGCCCCCCAGCAGGCGCGCCTTTTCGGGCGCGCCACGCAGCGCCCGGGCCACGTGCTGCAGCGCCTGCTCCCAGGTGACGGGGGCGAAGCCGCCCTCGGCGTTTTTCAGCATCGGCCCGCGGATGCGGTCCGGGGAATAGCTGCGCTCCGCCGCGGCCTGGCCGCGCGCGCAGAGCCGGCCCCGGTTGATCGGGTGGTCGGGGTTGCCTTCGATTTTGATGGGGCGGCCTTCGCGCGTCTTGACGTGAATGCCGCAGCCCACGGGACACTCCGTGCAGGTCGAGGCGTAGTACACCGGGTTGCCCGGCGTGATCTCTTCGGGCTGCACCACGTAGGGGATCAGCTGCTCGACGTGATCCGAGCAGCCCGCGGCCAGCGCCGTGCCGGCGCCGGCGCCCGTCAGTTTCAAAAAGTCTCGTCGGTCGAGTTCAGCCATGGTGTTCCGTTTCGCTTTTCGGCGGGTGCGCTGCTCTGCGCCGCGCCTTTCAGCAGCCCCTTCCTTTTAGTAGTGGCAGGTCAGGCAGTCCTGCGAGGCGCCCATGTCCCGGTGGCACATCACGCACCAGCCCATCTCGAGTTTCTGCGTGGGCAGACCATACTGCCAGTACTTCGTGTCCGGCGTCACCGCCAGTTTGTCCATCTCCTCCACCGGGCCGTGGCAGGCCTGGCATTCGAGGCCCGCGCGCACGTGCGCCTGGTGCTGGAACTTCACGTGTTCGGGCAGGCGGTGCAGTTGCTGCCACTCGATGGTGCGCCCCTCTTCCCAGTGCTGCTTGAGGATGCGAATGCCTTCCAGTTCGTCGTAGGAGGCGGGGAAGTGCGCGTGGCAGCCCATGCACAGTTCCACGGAAGGCACGCCGGCGGCCCTGGAGCGGTCTGTGCCGCTGTGACAGTACATGCACTCGATGCCGAAGTCGCCGCTGTGATGCCTGTGGCTGAAGGGAATCGGCTGGGTATGCCCCGGCGCCGCCGGGTCCCAGGCGGCATCGTGCGATTCGCAGGCGGCCAGGGTGGGAAAGGCCTGGTTGAACTCGGGAGGGATTTCGATCTGGAGCTGCGGGTCCTCGGCCTTGCGCGCCTTGAGACGCTGGGCTTCACAGACGCTGCCCGCCCTCAGCGTTTCGCCGGAGGCGGCCAGGGCGCGCTCCTGCGCGGCGGAGAGCAGCAGCCAGGTGAACGCCGCCGCAAAAAGCAGCGCGCAGACGAGGGCAAACAGGCCGGGCGATCGATGACTTGCCATATCCCTGTTGTTGCCCCTCGTCTCGGTTTGGCGGGTTTCGGCGCAGCTCGAAGCCGGGCGACGCCGCCGCCACTCGCCGGCCCTCCTGCCGACCGGTGGACGGCCCCCGGCCGAGCCGGGCGGAACGCCGCCGGAACCACCCTCCGACGGCGGCTGCTAGTTAGAACCTGGGAGCGCTATTGTCAAGCCTGCAGGCGAATTTTATGCTCGGCGGCGCCGTACGACGGATGCCCGGGCGGAGCGCCGCCGACGGAGCCCCCATGACACGACCCACAGGCCAGGCGAGCATCCACCCGGAACTGCTGGAGATGCTGGTGTGCCCGGAGACCCGGCAGCGCCTGCGCCCGGCCACGGCGCAGGAACTGGAGGGGCTGAACGCGCGCATTCGCAGCGGCGCATTGCGCAACCGGGGCGGACGGGCTCCCGAGCGGGA
>CAZJXU010000377.1:0-2097 GCA_964550095.1 uncultured Spirochaetales bacterium
CCGCTGAAGTCGCCGAGTGTCGCGCGCCACAGGGCATCGATGCCGCCCTGCATGGCGACCGGGCGGTAGAAGCGCGTGATGGGCGAGCGCCTCTGGCCGCCGGCGTCGTAGTCGGCGGCGATGCCCCACGCGCCGTACTGCGGCGGCGTGAAGAAGCCCGCGTAGCGCAGGTCGTCCAGCGTGACGCGCGCTTCGCCCGAAACCGCTTCTTCCACGTTTCCGGCAATGTCGCCCAGCGCAAACCAGGTGAACAGCTTGCCGCGCCGGTCCTGTTTTAAATCTTCGATGCGCGGGTCGCTCGCGATGGCGTAGCTGAGGCCGTGCACGCAGCCGGGCCGCAGCGCGCTGTACCAGCCGCTGAAGCCCTGCGTTTCCGTTTTCAGCGTGACCCGTCGCAGCAGCGGTTGCAGGAAGGTGGGATACACGGCAAGCCGCGCCGGCTGCGCTTCCACGCGCAGCGTGCGTGCTGCATCGGCCCGCGCCAGTGCGTTCAGGCCCGTACCGCCTGCCAGGTACAGCGTGCTGAGTGCAATGCACAGCAGGGCGGCCTTTTGCCCGAAGCCCTTTGCGGCGGGCCGCATCCAGAGCAGCAGTACGCCGCCCAGCAGCATCAGCGTGTAGAAAGGGTCGATGATGCCGATGCCGTGCCAGGCGAAACGGGTGCGGTCGAAAGGCGCCAGCAGTTGCGTGC
Source organism: uncultured Spirochaetales bacterium (assembly GCA_964550095.1). Classification (GTDB taxonomy): domain Bacteria; phylum Myxococcota_A; class UBA9160; order UBA9160; family UBA6930; genus JAHRAN01. Next base: position 692 of record CAZJXU010000377.1, read on the forward strand.
CGTAGGGCGTGAACACGTCGAGCAGGGGATGGGTGAAGAGCGCCCATACACATAGCCGTGTCCAGGCGGAGAGCGGCGTGCGCGCCCTGGAGTCGAACAGGCGGCGCAGCACGCGGCCCAAAAGCGGCCCCACCACGGGGCCGAACCACAGCGCGTGGCTGCTGCCCCGGTGGTAGAGCATTTCGCCGAAGCCCTCGTCCAGGCCGCCCAGCAGCACGTCGAGGTCCGGCAGGATCCCAACCAGCGCGCCGAATGCGATGGCCCGGCGCCCCAGCGCTTTGCCCGCGACGAGGCCGCCCACTGCGCCGCCCAAGAGGGCCTGGCTGACCGGCTCCATCAGCGCAGCGCCTCGTGCAGGGGCGCGAGGTCCAGCACGTCCAGCTCGGGCAGGCGCTGCTCCAGGCTCTCCCGGCGCAGGCGCTCGCCGAGTTCGGGACGAAAGAAGTGTTCGGCCTCGCGCACGGTGTAGTTCAGCAGGAAGAAGCGCAGCGTCTCGCGCAGAAAATCCACCTCGCCGGGCGCCAGGGGATGCTGCGCGTGGTAGGCGGCGAGAAAGCGCAAAAAGCGCGGGTGAACCAGGGTGTCCGGCCGGTAGCTGAAGTGTTCCCGGTCGCCCTCGGCCCCCACCAGGCGCGAGAAAGAGTAGAAGTCGAGCAGGCGCGGCTCGATGCGAAACCAGTCCATGTCCCAGCGGCTGAAGAGTCGCGGCCCCTCTGCGCCGTGCATCACCGAAAAGTTGCCGATGTTCCAGTCGATCAGCACGGGAATCTTTTGCAGTTGGTGGTAGATGCCCCGGTCGATGTTCAGGAGGAATGCATCGCAGTGCTCGCGCAGGTAGTCGGCGCTGACCGGGCCGATGCCCCGGGGCTCGCACCAGCCGCGCTGTTCCAGGTTGCTGCGAAGCAGCGTGATGTCGGAGCCGACGGTTTTGAAGGTGGGGCGCAGCGGCGGCGCCAGCTCGGCGCAGACCCGGTGAAGCTGCGCCATTTCCCGGGCCAGCGGCTCGATCAGCGCTTCCGGCAGCAGGGCGGGCAGGGGCTCTCCCGGCGCCGCCTGCTGGTACAGCACCACCCAGGCGCTGGCATCCCGGTGCAAAAAAGGCTCGTCGTCTTTGCACAGCACCCCGGCCAGAAAATCGGCGAAGCGGGTTTTGGCCAGCGCCGAGTCCCAGGCGTGCAGGCGCTGGTGATCCTGCCGGCAGTGCACGAAGGCCCCGTAGGAGGAGACCTTGGCGAAGATACGCTCGCCCGTATCGAGGTGAAGGCAGTACACGCGGTTGGTCGATACCTCGGCGCTCTTTTCCTCGACGTGGTCGATGCGGCGCGCATCCGGGTCGCAGTATGCGTCCCATGCCTCGCGCACGATGTTAAGCGCTTCCGTCAGATCGATGCTCCCTCTTGCGCCGC
>CAZJXU010000378.1:0-1938 GCA_964550095.1 uncultured Spirochaetales bacterium
GCGGCTCTCGGACCGGGTCGAAGCCGAGATCATGCAGGGCGTCAATGTCGAGATCCGCTTCCTGCACGCGAACCCGCGCCACCACACCATCGCCTTTGCATCGCTGCCGCTGCCAAAGCGCATCCACCACTTCATGGTGGAAGTGGGCGCGATGGCGGACGTGGGTCACGCCTACGACCGTGTGCAGGGCGCCGGCGTGCCGATCGCGAGCCGGCTCGGCCAGCACCCCAACGACGGAGTGTTCTCGTTCTACGCGCTCACGCCTTCGGGCTTCCAGGTGGAAATCGGCTGGGGCGGCGTCAAGATCGACGATGCGAACTGGGACGCGAGTGCAGTTTACGACCGGACCAGCACCTGGGGGCACAGGCCGCCTGGGGTTTGAGGCGCTTGCAGGCGCCAAGCGGTCGGGTCTGCTTTTTGATGAGGCAGGCACGCACAGAGGCTAAACTGCGCCCGGTTGCTTTTTGCCGGGCCGAACTCGGCAACGGGGGATACGCCATGAACAACACGCAGCCCGCCGCACAGAACGCACAGAAGACGAAACGCTACCTCGAGGGCGACCACTCGAAAACCTACCCCTTCACGGTGAGCGAGGATGCCGCCCGTGTGCCCGCAGAGGTGGTGGACGCGGACCTGGCCGCCATCCGGCGCGAGGGCTACGTGGTGCTGCCGTCGCTGCTGGCGCCTGATGAAGTCGAGGCGATCCGCCGGGGCGTGCTGCCGTTGCTGGGCCACCAGGGGCGGAACAACTTCGAAGGCGTTCGCACCCAGCGCGTATATGCCCTGCTCGAAAAGACCCGGGTGATCGACCGGCTCGTCGCCCATCCCCGAATCCTCGCGCTGCTGGACCGGATCTTTTTGCCGAACTACCTGCTGTCGCAGGCCCAGGTCATCAACATCCTGCCGGGAGAAAGCGCGCAGGCCCTGCACACGGACGACTCCTTTTATCCCGTGCCGCGCCCGAGGCCGCCGCTGGGCGCCGCCACCGTGTGGGCCATCGACGATTTCACGGAGGACAACGGCGCGACCACGCTGGTCCCGCGCAGCCACGAATGGGAGAGCGAACGCACGCCCGGCCCCGGCGACGCGCAGGTTTCTGCCGTCATGCCCGCGGGCTCGGTGGTCTTCTACCCTGCAACGCTGTGGCACGGCGGCGGCGCCAACCGCAGCGCGCAGCAGCGCCTCGCCGTGACTTGCCAGTACTGCGAGCCCTGGGTGCGCACCCAGGAGAACTACTTTCTCTCGGTGCGCCGCGAGACAGTGCGCACGCTTCCCGAGGACCTGAAGCGCCTGCTCGGCTACAGCATCCACCCGCCCTTCATCGGCATGACGAACGGGCTGCACCCGAAGCGCGCGCTCGAACCGGACGCGTCCTGAACACTGCGAGCGTGCGGCAGAGACCTGCGAGCAGGGCAGGCCGCGCTCCACGCGGCGTAGAGGTATCTGGGCCCGGAGCGTGCCGATACAGTCAGCCGCAACGGTCGGCCCCATCCATTGGCAAGTCGCCCGTGGCGACCGGCCACGTCCATCGCTAAGTCACCGTCCATTGGTCAGCCGGGCCCACGCCGCGCTATGCTGCCCTCCATGTCACGCACCGCCGCCGTCTTTGCCTTGCTTGCGCTGTGCTTCGCGCTCCCGGCCCTGCCGACCGCCTGCGCGAGCACCGGGCCCTTTGATCTGGTGCTGAAGGGCGGCCGCGTGATCGATCCCGAGTCCGGGCTGGACGCGCTGCGCGATGTCGGCATCCGGGGCGGGGTGATCGCCGCAATCAGCGAAGCGCCGCTGCAAGGCGCCGCCACAATCGATGCGCGCGGGCTCGTGGTCGCGCCGGGTTTCATCGACCTGCACACCCATTCGCCCACGCCGCTCGGGCAGGAATACCAGTTGCTCGATGGCGTGACCACGGCGCTCGACCTCGAAGCCGGCGCCTTCCCCGTC